>NZ_JBYTEO010000009.1:0-128783 GCF_058791355.1 Pseudomonas sp. EB271-G4-1 | reverse complement strand
CGCCCTGCTGAAGGGGCAGAGTGAATACCAACCGAAAACCAGTTGAGGGCTTCCCCTCAACCATAGAATCTCCCACAGTGGGTACGTGTACATCTGCAGGAAACAGGTCGGCTGTAAGGCCGCCTTCGCTGACAAGCCAGCTCCTACAGAAAAGCAAAAGCAAAGCGGCGTACACCACCCCGCTCTTCACCACTCATCAGGCCGAGCGTTAGCTCGCCTTCAGCTTTTGATCTTGATCTTGATCTTGATCTGCCCGCACCTTCGGGAGGCTGAGTGGAGGTGTTCATCCGGGGAGTGGCGCGCAGCGCCGTTCGACGCAGTCGAACACATCGCATGTAGGTGCCAGCGAAGCCAACCGGAGGGCGATGCCCCCGGATGGACACCGGAGCGAAGGAACGCCGAGCCCCAGCGAAGGGCCGGACGCTGGGGCAAGACTTTTTGGTTCCTTTTGTGGCGTTTGACAAAAGGGACTCGCCGTAAGGGCGAAACCCTAAGCGGCCGTTACCGCAGCAACGGATATGTACTCAAACAACCAGCAACCTGGTCGGCTACCAGGCCGCCAAGGTCAAGCCAGAACAGCCAAAGGCTCAGACATGAACTGACTGATGCGCGACCGCAACCAACGCTCCGCCGGATCATTGTCATGCACCCCACTCCACGCCATCGACAACTGCGCCGCCGCAATCTCGAACGGCGGATCTTCAGCGCGCAAGCCACACCCCTCCACCAACGCACACGCTGCATAATCGGGCACCGTGGCAATCATCTCGGTCCCGGCGAGCAACGCGCGCAAACCACTGAACTGCGGAACCCCCAGCACCACTCGACGGGTACGACCAACCTTCGCCAGATCCAGATCGATATTGCCGCTCAGGTCCCCGGAAAACGAGACCATCGCATGGGGACGCGCACAATACTCATCCAGGGTCAGCGTTCCCGGTCGCTTGTCACCGCGCAGCACTTTGCAGGGAATATCGCGCAGTTTCTTGCGCTTGGCATTGGCCGGCAACTCGGTGGTGTAGCTGACGCCCACGGAAATTTCCCCCGACGCCAGCAAGGCCGGCATCAGCAGGTAATTGGCCCGGCGTACCACCACGACAATGCCCGGTGCTTCTTCCTGCAGCTTGCTCAGCAGTGGCGGGAACAACCCGAACTCGGCATCGTCCGACAGGCCAATGCGAAACACATCGCAACTGGTCGCAGGATCGAATTCCTTGGCGCGACTTACCGCGCCGGAAATGGTATCCATCGCCGGTTGCAACTCCTTGAGAATCGCCAATGCCCGCGCCGTCGGCTCCATGCTTCTACCGTTGCGCAACAGCAAAGGGTCATCGAACAGATCGCGCAACCGTCCCAGGGCCGCACTAACGGCAGGCTGGCCCATGAACAGTTTTTCCGCGACGCGGGTCAGGTTTTTCTCGAACATCAAGGCTTCGAAAATCACCAACAGGTTCATGTCGACACGGCGCAGATCGTTACGGTTCATAGGCACGGTTCCTTTTTGTGTTGAGCCAGGCGCGAGGCAGCGATTGTGTCTGACTTTACGCAAGAGTGCCCGTCATGGACGAGGAATTAACAACGTTTAACTCGCAACCCAGAGCCCTGGAGTTCAAGAATGAAGCCTACCGACACGGACATTCGCCATGGCTCAGTTGCAGCAAAGCGCCGCCCGCGCGGCAGTCGCACAAACACAAGGCAAAAGCACCAGCGGCCTCAGTCCGCAGCGCGAGCGGTTGGTCAAACGGCTGATCCTCGAGCGCCTCGGAGAAACCCTGCAAGTGACCGAACTGGCCCAGGCCTGTTCGCTGTCGCGCAGTCATTTTTCCCGGGCGTTCAAGTGCAGCACCGGTTGCTCACCCCAGGAATGGATCCGCCAACAACGCATCGCCCGGGCCAAGCTGCTGATCCAGCACACTGACCTGAGCCTGACGCAAATCAGCCTCGAATGCGGCTTCTGCGACCAGGCGCATTTCTGCCACATGTTCACCCGCAGTGAAGGCATCAATCCGTTTGCCTGGCGTTGCCGCACAGTACGCGCCCTTCCCGCCTCACCCGCACAAACAAACCTGCTGGAGCCGGCGATGGCGACTTCACGGACGCCATCGCCGGCATGCATCAACCCTTGAGGAATGCCAGCAGATCGGCGTTGAGCTGATCCTTGTGGGTGTCTGTCAGGCCATGGGGCGCGCCAGGGTAGACCAACAGCCGCGAATTTTTCACCAATCCTGCCGACGCGATACCCGCGGCCTCGATCGGCACCACCTGATCGGCGTCGCCGTGCACCACCAGCGTCGGCACGTCGAATTTCTTCAGGTCTTCGGTGAAATCGGTTTCTGAGAATGCCTTGATGCAGTCGTAGGCGTTCTTGTGGCCGGCGGCCATGCCCTGCATCCAGAACCAGTCGATCATGCCCTGGGACGGGGTGGCGCCTGGCTGGTTAAAGCCGAAGAACGGGCCGCTGGCAAGGTCCTTGTACAGCTGCGAGCGATTCACCAGCGAAGCCTGGCGAATGCCGTCGAACACTTCGATCGGCAGGCCGCCGGGATTGGCATCGGTCTTGAGCATCAGCGGTGGCACCGAGGAAATCAGCCCGGCCTTGGCCACCCGCTCGGTGCCGTGACGACCGATGTAGCGCGCCACTTCACCGCCACCGGTGGAGAAACCGAACAGCACGACGTTGTGCAAGTCCAGGTGTTCGATCAATTGCGCCAGGTCATCGGCGTAGGTGTCCATGTCGTTGCCGAACCATGGCTGGCTGGAACGGCCATGTCCACGGCGGTCGTGGGCAATGACGCGGTAGCCCTGGGTGGCCAGGAACAACATCTGCGATTCCCAGCTGTCGGCATTGAGCGGCCAACCGTGGCTGAAGACGATCGGCTGACCGCTCCCCCAATCCTTGAAATAGATCTCGGTGCCGTCGCGGGTGGTGAACGTACTCATGGGGCGTGTTCCTTACGTGGGGTTGAGGTCAATCAATCGGATGTGCGGCGCATTCGCTCGGCCAGCCGCGCCACGCGCTCGCCCAGGTGTGCCGCGGTGCTGCGGTCCTCGGCGGGCGGTGCGAGGTCGGGGGACTGTTCGACATTCGACTGGGCCATGGCGCCCAACGAACTGCCCAGCCGGTTCATCTGGCCGTCGAACTCGCCCGTGGCGGAGCGTGCGGGCAGCAGGTCGAGGCCAACCCAGATCATCGAATGCTGGGCCGCGAAAACCGCCATCTGCAGCAGGGTGTTGAGCTTGTCGCCGCACAGGCAGCCGGAATTGGTGAAGCCGGCAGCCAGCTTGTCGCGCCAGGGTTGCGCCAGGTAAAACGCCGCCGTAGCCTCCATGAAGGCCTTGAAGGCTGCCGAAGCGCTGCCCATGTAGGTCGGGGCACCGAAAATGATCGCGTCGGCGTGGTGCAAACACGCCCAGTGTTCGTCCACGTCTTCGACGGCAATGAGTCGGCAGGTGCTACCCACGTGCCGTTGCACACCCTGGGCCACGGCTTCGGCCATGACCCGGGTGTGCCCGTAACCGCTGTGATAGACCACCACCACGTTGCTCATCTCCGGCGTCCTCCAGACATGTAGAATCCATTTAGGGTTCGCAGTCTTGGCGTAGACCGGACGCACGACGAGTTAAACGTTGTTAATTTTCCCAGGCACGCCAAAAGCCCCGGCGACCCGGGTTTAATGCATCTTCGACCAATGTTCACGGGACCGCCCGCCATTACCTGATACACGACATTCAATGCGTTTGAGCAACGGTCACTCGCGCAGTGCATTGCAAGGCGGCAAAAACCTGAGGAATATGCTCGAAAAGCGCGTCCCAGACGCATGCATACAGGAGTAAACCGTTGACCCTCGCCCCCGAACAGGCTGTGCATTTCGGCCCCTACAGGATCTACCCCGGACGACGTCTGGCGATGGAATCCGAACGGCCCCTGCGCCTGGGCCGACGTGCCATGGACATCCTGTTGATCCTGCTGGAGCACGCCGGGAAAGTTGTCAGCAAGCAGGACCTGATGGCGCAAGTCTGGCCCGACAGCGTGGTGGAAGAGATCAACCTGCGGGTGCACATGGCAGCCTTGCGCAAAGCCCTTGGCGACGGTCAGGCCGGCCAGCGCTACATTGTCACCGTGGCCCAGCGTGGCTACAGCTTTGTTGCACCGTGCTCGCTGGAGCACAGCGGGCAAGACCTACACAGCGACGCCGGGAAATTGAGTGGCCATAACCTGCCCTTGCTCAGCACCCGTCTGATCGGTCGTCAGGTGCTGGTCGACAACCTGGTGGCGCAGCTGCCACGCCAGCGTTTCATCACCCTCGTAGGCCCCGGCGGTATCGGCAAGACCACCGTCGCCCTGCGCGTTGCCGAGCAACTGATCGGCCGTTACCGAGACGGCATCCGCCTGCTGGACCTGGCACCGATCAACGATCCAGCGATGGTCTGTGGTCACCTGGCGACAGTGCTGGAACTGTCCCTGCACGACAGCGAACCGATGAACAGCCTCGCCACGTTCCTGCGCGAACGGCATATGTTGCTGGTCATCGACAACTGCGAACACTTGATCGACAGCGTGGCATTGCTGTGTGAAAGCCTGCTGCGTGGCGCGCCGCAGGTGCATATCCTGGCCACCAGCCGCGAGAGCCTGCGAGCCGAAGGCGAATACGTGCAGCGCCTGGAATCACTGGACTGCCCTCCGCCCATTGCCGTGCTGGACCACACCCAGGCGCTGGGTTTTTCCGCAGTGCAGCTGTTTGTCGAGCGGGCCATGGCCAACCACGACAGCTTTGAACTGACCGACGCCCAATTGCCGCTGGTGATCGATATCTGCCGGCGCCTGGACGGCATTCCGCTGGCCCTGGAACTGGCGGCCGCGCAGGTCGCGAACCTTGGCCTGCAGGGTTTGCTGACGCAGTTGCAGCAAAGTTTTGGCCGACTGGCCCACAGCAACCCGACGACCCTGGGCCGGCACCAGACCCTGCGCACGACGCTGGACTGGAGCTTCAACCTGCTCAACGCCTGCGAACAAACCTGCCTGCGTCGACTGGGCATCTTCCGCGGTGGCTTTACCCTGGAATCGGCAGCGGCGGTGATCGTGGGTGAACACATTGAACCGAGCGAAGTGTTTGGCTCGATCACGCAATTGGTGGCCAAGTCGCTGTTGAACGTGGACGTCGGTGACGAAGCGGTTTTCTACCGCCTGCTCGACACCACCCGCAGTTATGCCCTGGATAAACTCGAACAGAGCGCTGAATTGCCCGCCACCCGCGACCGCCACGCCCAGAGATGCCTGGTACTGATGCAGCAGGCGCAAAACGACTGGGAGCATATTCCCACCGGACAATGGATCGAACGGTATGCCCGCAGCCTCGACGACCTGCGCGCAGCGCTCGACTGGGGGCTGTCTGCGCCAGGCCCGCATGCGTTGGCGATCCGCCTGACCGCGACATCCACGCCACTGTGGCAGGAACTGTCGCTACTGAACGAGTACGGCGGTTATGTGCGCAAGGCCCTGACACTGCTCGATGCAGCGCCCGAGCCCTGTCCGCGCTTGAAAATGCTGCTGAAACTGGCTTTGGGCAGCACCTGTTACCACGCCCAGGGCGGCACTGCGCAAACCGTCGAAGCCTTCGTCAGTGCACGGGCCCTGGCCATTCACTGCAACGATGTGGCCGGTCAGTTGCGCGCCATTTCCGGGCACCTGGCCGTCAATCTCAGTTGCGGCCACTATCAAATGGCCCTGGAACAGAGCGAGCAGTTCGACCGACTGGGGCTGCACAATGACGCCGCGCTGTCCTTGAGCACCCATCGCCTGCGTGTGCTGACCCTGCACTTTGCCGGCGACCAGCAACGGGCGCGGATAAACGCCGAAGAGGTGATCCAGCGCATGGCCCACAGCGGTCATCTCAATCGCTTCACCCATGGGTTTGGCGTGCAATACGACCAGAGCGTCGCCGCCCTGACCATCCTGGCCCGCATCCTCTGGATTCAAGGCCACCCCGAACAAGCCTGGCGTACGGCCCGCCAGGCGCTGGACGTTGCGCTGCAGATCAACCATGGCACATCGATCTGCTACACCCTGGCCCTGTCGGGCTGCCTGATCGCCCATTACAACGGCGACAACCAAACCGCTCGCGAACTCTTGCGCCTGCTGCTGGAACAAGCGCAGAAGCACTCGGTCCTGCTGTTCTATACCTGGGCTCGACACTATGCGCAGGTCATCGACGGTGCAGACGCCCAGGCGTCATCTCGTCCGGGTGCGGGTTTGATCAAGGAAATCATGGTCACCCTCGACAGCGGCCTGGTCGATGACGATTTGCTGCAACGCGCCGAAACCGGCGCGGCAGGCTGGAGCACCGCGGAGATTCTGCGGGCCAGGGCCAATGCGCTGCTGGCGGCCGATTGCCCGGTAAAAAACTGTACCGCCGAGACCCTGTTGATCAAGGCGCTCAACATAGCAAAAGCCCAGGGTGCCCTCGCCTGGGAGCTACGTAGCGCCACCTCGCTGGCGCGGCTTTGGCAACGCCAGGGCCGCTACCGACAAGCCCGGGAGTTGCTGTCGCCGGTCTACCAGCGGTTTACCGAAGGCCATGCCACCCCGGACCTGGTCGCTGTACAACGTTTACTCGCAGAGTTGCAGGGCCACGTGCCTGGCTGAAGGTCGTCGGGTGTGACTGACGAAGCCGGCGTAGCGCATTTCGTAGGTGCGCAAGGCCCCACTCTGTTCGAGCTTTTCCAGGGCATAGCAGCGGGTCGTATTGAGCAAGCGATAACGGGTCACGCCGCGGACTTGCTCCAGCGACACCAACGATTTGAGCGCCAGGCTCTCCATGATGCTGGCCAGACTCGACGGCGGCAGCATTGCGCAACTGATCACCTCCAGCGCTGCGTCGTCAGTAAACGCCGACTTGAACACCGCCAGACGCTGCAACACGGTTTGCTCCATCGGTGCCAGCCGCTCATAGCTCCAGTCCAGGGCCGCTTTCAGGGTCTGGTGCCGCGGGACTGCCGTGCGTCGCCCCTGGGTCAGTATCTGAAAGCAGTTATCCAGTTGCGCCTGCAGTCCCACCAGCGCCAGCGCATCGATCTGCGCGGCGGCAAGCTCGATGGCCAAGGGCAACCCATCGAGTCGCCGACAGATTTCGCGCACGGCCTTGAGGTCCTGCTCGCGCAGGGCAAATCCTTGCTGGCGAGCTCGGGCGCGGCTGACGAACAGCTGCACCGCTGAATAACTCATGACCTCATCGAGACTGCACAATGCCGACGCGGGGGGTACCAACAGTGGCGGTAAAGGCAGGAGCACTTCCTCGGTGACCCGCAGCGGTTCACGACTGGTGACCAGGATCGACAGGCGAGGTGCCGACGTCAGCAACGCCTCGACCAACGTCCGGCAGCCTTCCAGCAGGTGTTCGCAATTGTCCAGGACCAGCAATGCATGCCAGCGCCCCAGCGCGTCCACGTCCGCTCCGATGCCCAGCGGCAAGGTGCGCGTCAGATGCTCGACCAGTTGCGCCGGGTCATCGATCAGCGCCAGATCCACCCGCCACACGCCATCGCGATAGTGCTGCAACAGCAATTCAGCGACACGCAGCGCAACGGTGGTCTTGCCGATGCCACAGGGCCCGACCAGTGTCATGCAACGGCGCACCGGCAACTGGCGCACCAGACTGCCGACGACTGCATCGCGCCCGGTAATGGGCGTGAGTCGTGCCGGCAAATTGTGCGCCGGGCTCGCAAAGGTGTCGCAGGGCAATGGAGTCACCTCCAGCGCCTGTCGCACCGGCGCGACAAAGCTGTAGCCACGCTCAGGAATCGTGGCGATATAGCAATGCTCGCCCTGTCCGTCACGCCCGCCCTGTCCGTCACGAAAGACCCGACGCAGCGCCGCAATGTGCACGCGCAAGTTGATTTCCTCGACCACCGACCTTGGCCAGACCCGGGCAATCAGTTCGTCTTTGCTGACCACCGAGCCTGCACGCTCGACCAGCACCTGCAAGATATCCAACGCGCGCCCGCCCAGGCGCAACGGCTGATCACCCTCCAGGACCAGTCGCTGCTGGAGGTGGAACGCGTAGGGACCGAAGTGCAACACCGTGTCGCTGGTTACGTTTGTAAGGCTGTTCATCCACTGTCACCCGCTGGAAAACTGCTCGGCACGCGCAACCTTCCAGGCGCTGCGTGCCTTCATTGCAATGAGCTCAGCGGTATCTTGGCAGGCCCAGGTGACGGTACAACAGCCACGGGGGGAGCGTCACGGCCATTAGGGTGCGCACGACGGACACGGGCGCTAGCTGAATTGCTCGCGATACTGGGTCGGGGTCAGGCCAAGCTTTTCACCGAACAGGAAACGCATGTGCCGCACGCTGCCGAATCCACTTTTGAACGCTACCGTCTTGAGCGGCAAGTCACCGGATTCCAGCAGGCTCCTGGCGCAGTCGATACGTGCGCTTTGCAGAAACTCCATGGGTGTCATGCTCACTTCCCGGGCGAAGACCCTGGCGAAATGCCGCGGGCTCATATTCGCGAGGCCGGCCATGCGCTCAATGCTGAAAGTTTCGTCCAGATGTTCGAGCACATGGTTCTGCACCCGGGTAATCGCCGTTTCGTGCGGAGCCACTGCCGCCATCAACGGGCTGAACTGCGCCTGGCCACCCTGGCGCTTCATGACCACCAACAACACCTTGGCCACATCCTGGGCGACCTTCTTGCCATGGTCTTGGGCGACCACCGCCAGCGCCAGGTCAATGCCGGCGGTGACGCCGCCGGAAGTGATGAGGTTGCGGTCCTGGACATAAATCTGGTCGGTCTCGACCGTCGCCTTGGGGAATGCCTTGATCAACCGGTCGGTGTAATGCCAGTGGGTGGTCACGCGATAGCCGTCGAGCAAACAGGCGTGTCCCAGCACAAACGCCCCGGTACAGATCGAACCATAGGTTTTCGATCGACTGACGTTGTGCTTGAGCCACTCGAGCAAGGGCGGATATTTTTGGTTGTAGGCACCAGGCCCACCGGGCACCAGCAGCAAATCGAAGCCATCACAGGCCTGATCGACAGGCAAGTCTGCCTGCACCTTCACGCCATTGGACGCCCTCAAGGCGCCGGGCTCGGTGCCAAGGGTCGTCAGTACATAGTGGTCATCGGGTTTCAGATAACGATTGGCAATGGAAAACACCTCCATGGGCCCGGCCATGTCGAGCAGGAGAAAGTCGGGGAACAGCACCATTGCTACGGTTTTCATGGGTTCAACATCACTGGAAAAAAGGATATGTACCGCGCCCTCAGGCGCATTATTGTCAATCTGAAAGAGACAGTATTTCAATTTTCAGCTACTTATTGCATCAATCGATAAACATTAACCTTCTCCTCACTCGGACGAATTGACGTCCCCACAGGAGATTTCATCATGCTGACCCTTCGCAAAGCATCGGATCGTGGCCTGGCTAATCACGGTTGGCTGAAGTCGTTCCATACCTTTTCCTTCGCCAGCTATCGCAACCCGAAAGAACAGGGTTTTTCCGACCTGCTGGTGATCAACGATGACCGCGTGGCAGCCGGCAAGGGTTTCGGCCAGCATCCGCACCGCGACATGGAGATTTTCTCCTACGTGCTCGAGGGTGCGCTGGAACATAAGGATACCTTGGGCACTGGCTCGGTGATCCGTCCCGGCGACGTACAGTTGATGAGTGCCGGCAGCGGCGTGGCGCACAGCGAGTACAACCACTCGGACTCGCGGCCCGTGCACTTCCTGCAAATCTGGATTGTCCCTGACGTCAGCGGAGCCAAACCGCGCTATCAGCAAGAACACTTCAGCACGCAGAAGAAACGCGGTCGCCTGCAATTGATTATCTCCCCCGATGGCGCCCAGGGCTCGCTGAAAGTGCGCCAGGATGCGCGAGTGTATGCCGGCCTGATCGATGGCAAGGAAACTGCGACTCTGGAACTGGCCGCCAATCGCTACGCCTACGTGCATGTGGCTCGCGGTCGCGTCGAACTCAACGGCGTGCCGATGCAGGCAGGCGACGGTGTGCGGGTTCGCGAGGAACAGTTGCTGACCTTGAGCAATGGGGTGGATGCCGAGGTGCTGGTGTTCGACTTGCGCCCGCAAGAACTGCCAGAAATGCCATAACAGGCCTACACCAGCCCCTGTAGGAGCGAGCATGCTCCTACAGGTTCCCGGAAAAACCTTCGACAATCTCATCAATCACCGCACGGACCCTCGCGGTATGCCGAAGGTCCGCGTGGGTCACCAGCCACACGTCATACGGCAACGGCCTCGTGCGCTCCGGCCACAGTCGGACCAGCCCATCCTTCTCCCCCACATACACGGGAATCTCCCCGATCCCGATGCCTGCGGCAATCGAACGCCGCACCAGCAGGCTGGAACTCAGGCTCGCGGCAATCCGCCCGCGCACTACGGGTTCGTTGACCAGTGTCATGTCCTTGCCACCTTGCAAATACGGCTGGTAAACCACCAGGTCATGCCCTTCGAATGCCGATCCTGGCTCGGGAATACCGTGGGCATCCACGTAGGCTTGCGAGGCGAACAGGCCCACCGGCCAACGGGCGATTCGCCGGGCTATGAGGTCCGGGTTGTCCGGCCGGGTATTGCGCACGGCGATATCGGCTTCGCGTTTGGCCAGGCTGAGGATTTGTGTCGAGGCGTCCAGTTGCACCCGCACGTCGGGGTGACGTTGATGCAGGCGGGCGACGGCCGGGATCAGGAAGTCGATGGCCAGGGAGTCGGTGGTGGTCACCCTCACAATGCCCGTCAGCCGGTCGTCGAGGCCCTGGATGCGCCGCTGCAGTTCCAGAGCCGAATGCTCCATTTTCTCAACCGCGCGCATCGCCGCTTCGCCCACGGCTGTCAGCGCATACCCATCGCTGGTGCGCAGGAACAACGTGGCGTTCAATGATTTTTCCAGCGCAGTGATGCGCCGCCCCACCGTGGCCTGATCGACACCCAATACCCGCGCGGCACCGCGCAGTGTTGATTCGCGGCAGACCGCGAGAAACACCCGTGCGTCATCCCAATTCATTGGGTCCTCCATAAGATGCATTTATGCATCACCATAACGCGAATTCGCTGCATTAGTGCATCACAGAAGTTGGTTAAGCTGATCACCAGTAAAAATCTGCAGGAGAGCGTTTATGCTCACTCCCTCGAACACCCCACGCAATGCATTCTGGCTACCGATCCTTGCCGGCCTGTGCGCCAGCCTGGTCAGCATTGGCCTGGCACGTTTTGCCTATACGCCGTTGATTCCCTCGCTGATCCAGGCCCATTGGTTTTCCGCCAGCGACGTGGTGTACCTCGGTGCCGCCAACCTGGTGGGCTACCTGATCGGTGCACTGATCGGCCAGCCGCTGGCACGTCGCACGTCCAACAAAAGCGCACTGCGGCTGATGATGCTGGCGGTCACACTGTCGTTCTTCGCCTGTGCGTTCCCCTTGTCGGTGAGCTGGTTTTTCGGCTGGCGTTTACTCTCGGGTGTCGCCGGCGGCGCGATCATGGTGCTGGTGGCGTCGACGGTGTTGCCGCATGTGCCCGCCTCGCGCAGAGGCCTGGCCAGTGGCGCGATCTTTCTCGGCATAGGGCTGGGCATTGCCGGTTCGGGAACGATCGTTCCGCCGTTGCTGAGCCTGGGCCTGCAGCAAACCTGGCTCGGCCTCGGTTTGCTGGCACTGATCCTGACCGCCATCAGCTGGTTTGGGTGGCCGGCGGTCGCACACCAGGCAATGACGACAGAGACGCACCATGGCGCGCCGACCCGCACCCACCCGGGTGTCTACCTGCTGTTTGCCCAATACGCACTCATGGCGGCGGGGCTGGTGCCGGCCATGGTGTTCCTGGTGGATTACGTGGCTCGCGGCCTCGGCGCCGGGCAACATGTCGGCGCACTGATCTGGGTGATGTACGGCCTCGGCGCGATTGTCGGGCCGGTGAGCTATGGTTTTCTTGCGGATCAGTTGGGCGCCAAGCGCAGTATCCGCATGGTGTTGCTGGTGCAGGCGATTGCCGTGGCTGCGCTGTCGGTATCCAGCGCCTTCGCCTCATTGGCCGTGCTGGCGCTGATCCTCGGATCATTCCCCCCAGGCATCGTGCCGCTGGCACTGGCACGGGTTCACGAACTGGTCCCTGGGCATCATCAGCAACAGGTGGTCTGGAGTCGCGCCACTGTGTCCTTCGCCACCTTCCAGGCCATTTCCGGCTTTGCTTATTCGGCCCTGTTCAATGCCAGCGGCGGCCATCATGGGCTGATGTTCGAAATTGCGGCCGGAGCCATTGTGATGGCGTTGTTGCTGGAGTTGGCGGTGCGCTTGATGAATCGACCTGACCCTGTTGTTCAGGCCAGTTGCCCATGAAGGTCAAAAGATCGCAGCCTGCGGCAGCTCCTACAGGTGTCTGCATTCCCATGTAGGAGCTGCCGCAGGCTGCGATCTTTTGATTTTCCACACAGGTAGGTATATGCAATGAATTTGCCTAAAGACATGACCTTGATTGAAATCCCCCAACCGGGTGGCCCCGAAGTCCTGCAACCGCGCCAGGTACCCTTGCCCACGGCGGGCGTCGGTGAAGTGCTGATCCGCGTGCACGCCGCCGGGGTCAATCGCCCCGACGTGATCCAGCGCGCCGGCAAGTACCCGATGAAACCCGGCATGAACCCGATCCCGGGACTGGAAGTGGCCGGTGAAGTGGTCGCCGTTGGCGCGCAAGTCAGTGATTTTATCGTCGGCGACAAGGTCTGTGCGCTGACCAATGGCGGCGGCTATGCGCAGTACTGCGTGGTCCCGGCCAGCCAGGCCCTGCCGATACCCGAAGGCATGGACTGGGTGCACGCGGCGGCGGTCCCGGAGACCTTCTTTACGGTGTGGGCCAATCTGTTCGACATGGGCGGCGCCAGCAAAGGCCAGCGCGCGTTGATCCACGGCGGCACCAGCGGCATCGGCACCACCGCGCTGATGTTGTGCCGCGAGTTCGGCATCAAGGCATTCGCCACGGCGGGCAGTGAGGAAAAGTGTGCGGTAATCCGCCAATTGGGCGCCGAAGCGATCAACTATCGCGATCAGGACTTCGTCCAGGTCATTGCGGAAAAAACCGCCGGCAAAGGCGTCAATGTCATCCTCGACATCATGGGCGGCTCGTACCTGAACCAGAATATCGCGGCATTGGGCATGGAAGGTCGACTGGTGATGCTGGGCTTCCTCGGCGGTGCCTTCGGCAAGGATGTCGATTTGCTGGCGATCATGGCCAAGCGCGCCGTGGTCACCGGTTCGCTGTTGCGTTCGCGCACCCGGGAAGAAAAAGCCTCGATCGCCGAACAGCTGCGCGAATATGTTTGGCCGGTACTTGCGGCCGGGCGTTGCCTGCCGATGATCGACCAGGTTTACGCGCTCACCGAGGCGGCACAAGCCCATACGCGGATGGAAGCCGGCGACCACATCGGCAAAATCGTGCTGCGCGTGGACCTGTAGGAGCCGGCTTGCTGGCGATGGCGGTGTGTCAGACAGCATCAATGTCGACTGTGCCATCGCCTTCGTCGCAGCGCCGCCTGGAGCAACCCCGCTCCCACAAGTCGCATTTTTCCCCACCCCGCGCGCGCATCTGTTAAAACGCGCACTTCATGTCCATACCGGTGAACCACCCGATGGCCACTGCCCTCCTCACTCGCCTGCGCCTGCGCTGGCTGCCGCTGCTGTGCATGGCCGCGCTGGTCGTCGGCCTGCCCGTGGGTTGCGGCGCACTCAAGTACAAAGAGCGCGAGTTGCTGTTTCGCATTGAACCGGGCACGGCCCGCTGGTATCGCGGTTTGCCTGGGGACGTGCAGGAATTCGACATCAAGCCCGTCGAGTTCAAGGCCGGGCAAAACCTGCATGCCTGGTGGTGGCCGGCCGCGCGCCGTGACGCGCCATCGATTCTCTACCTGCACGGCGTACGCTGGAACCTGACCGGCCAGGCCTTTCGCATCGAGCAGTTGCGAGCCATGGGCTACTCGGTGCTGGCGATCGACTATCGCGGATTCGGACAGAGCCAGGGCGACCTGCCGTCGGAAGCCAGCGTTTACGAAGATGCCCGGGCCGCCTGGGATCGTTTCACCGCGATGCAACCGGATGCCAGCAAGCGCTTGATCTACGGCCACTCCCTGGGTGGCGCGGTGGCCATCGACCTGGCGGCAGACCTGACCGCCCAGGCGAAAAAGGCAAAACGCCCGGTCCCGGTGCGCGGCCTGGTGATCGAGTCCACCTTCACCTCCCTGGGCGATGCCGTCACTGAAGTCGCGGGCAACAACCTGCCGGTGAACTGGTTGCCGGTGCGCTGGTTGCTGTCGCAGAAGTTCGACTCCATCGACAAGATCGTCGACATCGACATGCCGTTGCTGGTGGTCCATGGCCTGGCCGATCGGTTTATGCCGTCGCGGTTCAGTCAGCAGTTGTTCAATGCGGCCAATGAACCCAAGCGCTTGTTGCTGATACCCGGCGGCACGCACAACAACAGCATGAGCCTGGGCGGCAGCCAGTATCGCCAGGCGCTCGAAGGCCTGATGCGGGCAAAACCGCAGATAGCCGGGGCTAAGGGTTCACGGGGCATGGTGTCACGGGGTGCCCAGGATTCCTGAGTGTTATCGATAACCCCGGGCCTGCAGGTCGAACAGCTGCGCATAACGCCCCCCGGCCGTGACCAGCGTGGCATGATCGCCACGTTCAAGGATGCTGCCCTGATCCAGCACGATGATGTGATCGGCGTTGCGCACGCTGGAAAAACGGTGGGAAATCAGCAGGGTCATGCGACCTTGGGTGTGCTGGCTGAAATGCTCGAACACCGCCGCTTCCGCCGCCGGATCGAGTGCCGAGGTCGGCTCGTCGAGGATCAGGATATCGGCATCGCGGCGCATGTAGGCGCGCGACAGGGCGATTTTCTGCCATTGCCCACCAGACAGCTCCAGCCCTCCGGCAAACCAGCGCCCCAGTTGCGTGGCATAGCCGCGATCGAGGCGCTCGATGAACGGCGCAGCCATGCCTTCGGCGGCGGCTTGCTGCCAGCGCTGCTCATCCTTGAACGCCAACGTGTCGCCCACGCCGATGTTCTCGCCGACGGAAAACTGGTAGCGGATGTAGTCCTGGAAGATCACCCCAATCCGCCGGCGTAGCGCGTCTTCCTCCCAGGCTTGCAGATCGCTGCCATCCAGCAGGATGCGTCCTTGATCGGGCCGATACAGCCGGGTCAACAGTTTGATCAGCGTGGTCTTGCCCGAACCGTTCTCCCCCACCAGCGCCACACTGTGCCCCGGCACCAGATGCAGGTCGATGCCTGTCAGCGCGGCGCGACTGGCCCCCGGGTAACGAAAGCCGACGTTCTCGAAGCGCAGGCCGTCGCCAGGCACCGCGCCCACGGTCAGATGACCGGTGTCGGCAACCACGGGTTCGGCCAGGTATTCGTAGAGGCCCGACAGGTAGAGGCCATCCTCGTACAAACCACTGATGGCGCTCAGGCTGCTGCTCACCGCCGCCTGTCCTTGCTTGAACAACACCAGGTACATGGTCATCTGGCCGAGGCTGATACTGCCGTGGACCGCGTCGACCACCACCCAGGCATAGGCCAGGTAGAACGCCGCGGTGCCCAGCAGGCCGAGAGCAAATCCCCAGCCATCGCGACGCAGGGTCAGCCGCCGGTCCTCGGCGTAAAGCCTGGCAAAGGTGTCGCGGTAACGCTGCAACAGCAGCGGCGCGAAACCGAACAGCTTGACCTCCTTGATGTAGCCCTCATGGGAAAGCAACGTCTCGATGTAGTTCTGCTGCCGGCTCTCCGGTGCGCGGCGGGTAAACAGGCGAAAGGCATCGCCGGAAAAGTGCGCCTCGGCAAAAAATACCGGCAACGCACCGACCACCAGCAACACCAGGGCCCAAGGTGAAAAATGCACCAGCAACACACCGAAGCTGATCAGCACGATCAGGTTCTGGATCAGCCCCAGCGACTTCATCACCAACGCCAACGGCCGGGTCGAGGCTTCGCGCCGAACCCGCACCAGCTTGTCGTAGAACTCCGAATTCTCGAATTGCACCAGCGATAACGTCTGGGCCTTTTCCAGAATCATCGTGTTGACCTTCTGCCCCAGCTGCACCCGCAACAGCGACTGCTGTACCGACAGCGCCCGCTGGGTGGCGGACAGCAAGGCCAGCACACCCGCTTCCAACAGCACGTAGCGCAGCACCGGCCACAACGGCGCACTGCCCTGCTGCGCGTGCAATTGCATGGCGAAGACCACGGCGTCGACAATGCGCTGGCCCAGCCATGCCGCCAGCGCCGGAAGTACACCGGCGACCAGCGTTGCCAGCACCAGCCCCAGAAACAGCCCCCGGGATGTACCCCAGACAAGGAGCAAGGCACGGCGTGCCTGGTCGAGAAGCGAGGTGACACGGTCAAACATCGGGCTCACCTGTCAGACTCCGCCGAGGTTTCGAGCCGCCCCTCCTGAAACCGCGCCCGATACCGCCCCGGGCTCTCTCCCGTCCACTTCTTGAAGGCCCGATGAAATGCACTCGGCTCCTGGAAACCCAGTTGTTCGGCGATATCGCCGATACTGGCCTGGCTCCCGCGCAACTGTTCGAACGCCACCGCGCGTCGCACTTCGTCCTTGATCTCCTGATAGGAACAGCCTTCGCGTTCGAGTTTTCGGCGAAAGGTGCTGGGGCTCAGGTGTTGTTCGAGGGCAAAGGCCTGCAGGGTCGGCCATTGGCTGTAATGGCTGTTGCGCAAGCGCTGGTGTACCTGCGACGCCAGGCCGTGCTGGTTGCGAAAGCGGATCACCAGCCATTGTGGCGCGGTGCGCAAGAACACTTTGAGCGACGCCAGGTCCTGGACCACCGGCAGGCGCAGGTAATGACTGGCGAACTCGATTTCGGTGCGCTCGGCACCAAAGGTCAGGTTCGGCCCCCAGAGCAAACGGTCATCGCTGAGTGACAGGCGCGCATGGCGAAAGTCCGCGCGGTCGATCGGGATGCGCCTCCCACCCAGCCAGCAGAGCAGGCTGATCATCAACACCAGGAACGTCTCTTCGCCGAATCGGCTGACGTCTTCGTTGGCCGCCTGGCTGTCCAGACTGATGACCGCCCGCTTGCCGCGCACGGTCAGCGTGCCGCGAAAATCCCGGAGGAACAGGGCGAAGTTGGCCAGGCACTGGCGCATGGCCTTGTGCAGGTCCGGCTCCTGGATCAAGGCGCGACAAATCAGGGCGAATGCGCCCGGCGGCATGCCATGGGAATCGAGCCCGAAGAACTCGTCATTCAGCTCGCGGATCTGAATCAGCCACAACGCCGCAAAGGCATTGGCCGACACCCGCGAGGTGGGGTCCTGCATCAGCGCCGGATCGATACCGGCCTGTTCCAGCACAGCCCGCACTCGCTGTGGATCGTCCCCCAGCCCGTGGATCATCGCCTGCACGAAGTAGGCGGCTACCGAGTCCTTTTCCCGCATGCGAACGCTTCGCTCCCCATCACCCGAAATGGCAAAAAACATCAGTGCCGTTGAACAGTTTCGGCATAGGCCAACCACTGCGCCGGCTCTAGACTCGCGGCAATAGTACGCTTTCGGCCATCACGACGGCCAAGGTATCGCAAGGTTTATCGAAAGGACGGCAACATGAATCTGCAAAACATTGGGGTGATCGGCGCCGGCACCATGGGCAATGGTATCGCTCAGGTCTGCGCCCTGGCCGGTTTCAACGTGACCCTGCTGGACATCAGCGAGGTTGCCTTGCAAAAAGCCCTCGCCACCGTCGGCAAGAACCTTGACCGGCAAGTCGCCAAGGAAACCCTGAGCGTCGAGCAAAAAAACGCCGCCCTCGACAAGATCCGCACCAGCACCGACTACAGCAGCCTGCACGATGCGCAACTGGTGATCGAAGCCGCCACCGAGAACCTCGACCTGAAACTGCGGGTGCTGCAACAGATTGCCGCGCAGGTCAGCGCCGAGTGCGTGATCGCCTCCAACACTTCGTCGCTGTCGATCACCCAGCTGGCGGGCAGTGTCAGCCAGCCTGAACGCTTCATCGGCTTGCACTTCTTCAACCCGGTGCCGGTGATGGGCCTGATCGAAGTCATTCGCGGCCTGCAAACCAGCGATGCAACCCACACCCTGGCGCTGGACATGGCGACCCGCCTGGGCAAAACCGCAATCACCGCCGGCAACCGCCCGGGGTTCGTGGTCAACCGGATCCTGGTGCCGATGATCAACGAAGCGATCCTGGTACTGCAGGAAGGCCTGGCCAGCGCCGAGGACATCGACGCCGGCATGCGCCTGGGTTGCAACCAGCCTATCGGCCCGCTGGCCCTGGCGGACCTGATCGGCCTGGATACGCTGCTGGCGATCATGCAAGCCTTCTACGAGGGCTTCAACGACAGCAAATACCGCCCGGCGCCATTGCTCAAGGAAATGGTCGCCGCCGGTTACCTGGGACGCAAGACGGGGCGCGGCTTCCATGCCTATGCCTGAGCGTTGCTCGCGTTTCGCCGAATACCGGGACAAGGTGCTGGAGCTGTTCGCCAGCAAGGGTTTCGGTCAGGTGGGCATGCGCGAGCTCGCGACGTGCCTGGGGCTTTCCCCGGGCTCGCTGTATCACCATTACCCGAGCAAACAGCACCTGTTGCTGGATTTGATCGAAGAGTTCTACGAAGAGCTGCTGGCCACGCTGGGGCGCATCAAGCAACAGGCGCCGGCCAAGCGCGACCGACTCAACAGCCTGATTCGCGCGCACCTGAATTTACATCGCGACTTGCCCTGGCATTATCGCCTGGTGGAGCGCGACAGCAGTTGCCTGAACGAAGAGCAGCAGGCTCGGGTGCAAAAATTGCGCGAGCAATACGAGCGCCAGTTGATGGTCCTGCTCGGCGCTCGTTCGAGGTTCAGTGAATCAGGTCTCCTGGCGGCCGGCCATGCCATCGCCGCCCTGCTTAACAGCGCACCCAGCTGGCTGACCGGCCATTCGCTGGACGAAAGCGAGCACGATGAACTGCTGGAGAACCTGGTCGGCGGTGCCATCGAGCGCGTGCTCGCGCCGAGGCGCACGAGCGAGGCTATAAGCCTGGCGCGCCCTATCGAGAAAATATCTAAAAATACCCAGGCTGCCTCCGCGTTTTAGCGCTTTGCTTGCCCAGTCGATGCCATCGGAATTCGCGCTTGCACCCAGCGTCCAATTCGATGTGTACCTTCCACTGACCGGGAGCGCAATCATGAAAATCAATCCCTACCTGATCTTCAACGGCGACTGCAAAGCCGCATTCACCTTCTATGCCGAAAGTCTCAAGGGCCAGCTCGAAGCCATGCTGACCTTCGGCGAAACACCTGCCGCCGAGCACGTCCCCAAGGATCTGCACAACCTGATCATCCACACCCGGCTGGCCGTGGGGGACCAGGCGATCATGGGCTCGGACACCACTCCCGATCGCCCCACCGATGAGATGAGCGGTTGTTCGATTTCGCTGAATGTCGACAGCATCCAGGAGGCTGAACAGGTGTTTTCAGCCCTGTCCGAAGGTGGCAAGGTGCAAATGCCGCTCGAGGCCACCTTCTGGGCCGCGCGTTTTGGCATGTTGGTCGATCGCTTTGGCGTGTCGTGGATGATCAACTGCGAAAAGGACCAGTAACAGGATCGCGCACAGCGCCGCTGTTCAAGTCTTCGAGCAGCTCCGGCCGGGAACGGTCGGGCACTCTGGCAACTCCCGGGCCGTCTGCTACCGTCAACAAGCCACCCGTGTGACAGCGGCCCTTCGGAGGAAACCACCATGCACACCCATGACCCGTCATGGTCCACCCGTCTAAAACTGTCGCTGCTGGCAGGAGGGCTCGCCGCCGCCCTGCTGGCACTCAGCGGTTGCGCGACAGTCGATGCCCAGACCACCGCCTACGTTGGCGTGGAACATCCCGCACCGACACTGCCCAGTGAAGTCGTCGTATTGCGCTCCGAGCCCCTGCGCCCGCACGTTCGGCTGGGCGAAATATTGATCGACGCCAGTGTTGACCCGGCCCCGCCCATTACCGAGGTCGAGCAGAAACTGCGCGAAGAAGCCGCCAAGCTCGGTGGCGATGCCGTGGTGGTGGTCTATGACCATATCCAGCCGGTAGGTGCCTATCTCAACGGGCCGCTATGGGCTCGCGACGTACAGACCGTCAATGGCCGCAAACTCAAAGGGATCGTGATCAAGTACAAGTGAACAGCAGGTTTTTTCGCTGAAATTGACAACGCGGGGCGCAGTTTCCCCGCGAGTCAGCGGTCGCATTCGTGTCCGCTTACCACCCCTGTCCCCTCCCCCGGATCTAGAAAAAACCGGCTATCGACAATCAGGCCCGCCTGCGTGGTTGCACGTGGGACTTGCCCGGGCCTGACCTGCCAATAGTGACAGTGACGCTCCGGTATTTTTCGCCCGACACTGATATGTTTTTTTTCATTTGTTTGATTTATGAAATTTTATGTGCCATTTATAGCCTCGAAAATCCACGGAGCGGTCCCCTTCGACAGATCGGACGATCGCTGCGCGCAACACCCAAACACCTCATCCAGGGAGTCAACAATATGAACAAGACAGAACTTCTAGGTACTCTGGCACTGTGCGCCGCAAGCTTGCTGGCACATGCCGACGAAGACAGCCTGCGCATCGGTATCGAAGCCGCCTACCCGCCCTTCTCCTTCAAGACGCCGGAGGGCAATGTCAGTGGTTTCGATTACGACATCGGCAACGCGCTGTGCGAAGAAATGAAGGTCAGGTGCGAATGGGTCATCCAGGAATTCGACGGCATGATCCCCTCACTGAAAGTGCGCAAGATCGATGCCGTGTTGTCGTCGATGTCGATCACTGAGGACCGCATGAAATCCGTCGACTTCAGCAAAAAGTACTACCACACGCCGGGCAAGTTCGCGATGAAGGCCGGCAACGTAATCAACGACCCGCTGGTCGACCTCAAGGGCAAGAAAGTCGGCGTCCAACGTTCCTCGACCTATGACCGTTTCGCCACCGAGCAGCTTCAGAAAGCCGGCGCCTCGATTGTTCGCTACTCCTCACAGAATGAAGCCTTCCTCGACCTGGCAGCGGGTCGCCTGGACGCCACCCTCGCCGACGTCGTCAACACCAACGAGAGCTTCATCAAGACGCCATTGGGTAATGGTTTTGCCCTGGTCGGACCCGACATCAACGACCCCAAATACTTCGGCAAAGGCGCCGGGATTGCAGTGCGTAAAGGCGACAGCGCGAACGTTGCGCGCCTGAGTGCGGCGATTGACGCCATCCGCAGCAATGGCAAGTACCAGCAAGTGATGGCCAAGTACTTCGCGTTCGATATCTACGGCGAATAAGCCTTTACCCCAGACCCTGGCGCAGGCCTGTGCAGGCGCCACTTGTGGCTTGTCTCGTGCGCCTTGCGGCGCTCGCTTGAGGAACTTCAACATGCTCCACGGCTACGGATCGAGCATTCTCGATGGCGCCTGGCTGACCATCAACCTTGCCCTGACCTCCATGACCCTGGCCATTGCCCTGGGCCTGATCGGCGCCGCCTTCCGGTTGTCGCCGTTCAAATGGCTGGCGGTACTGGGCGAAGGCTATACCACCCTGATCCGCGGGATTCCCGACCTGGTGTTGATCCTGCTGATCTTCTATGGCGGCCAGGATCTGGTGAACCGCCTTGCCCTCGCGCTGGGCTACACCCGCTACATCGACATCAATCCGTTTATCGCGGGCGTCTGCACCATGGGCTTCATCTTTGGTGCCTACCTCTCGGAAACCTTTCGTGGCGCCTTCATGGCGATCCCCAAGGGCCAGGGCGAGGCCGGCGCGGCCTATGGCATGAGCGGCCTGCAGGTGTTCTGGCGGATCCTGGTGCCGCAGATGATTCGCTTCGCCATTCCCGGCTTCACCAACAACTGGCTGGTGCTGACCAAATCCACTGCGCTGATCTCGGTGATCGGCTTGCAGGACATGATGTTCAAGGCCAAGAACGCGGCGGACGCCACCCATGAGCCGTTCACGTTTTTCCTCACCGCTGCCGCGCTCTACCTGATGCTGACCAGCGTGTCGTTGCTGGTGCTGCGCTATCTGGAAAAACACTACTCGGTCGGCGTCAAAGCCGCCGAACTGTAACGGGGAGCACAGGCATGATTCTCGACTACAACCTGATCTGGGAAAACCTGCCGCTGTATTTCAATGGCGCGCTGGTGACCCTCAAAGTCCTGCTGATTTCCCTGGCCATTGGCCTGGTGCTGGCGATTCCCATCGCGTTGCTGCGCGTATCCCGTTCGCCGCTGCTCAACTTCCCGGCCTGGCTCTACACCTACGTGATTCGCGGCACGCCGATGCTGGTGCAATTGTTCCTGATCTATTACGGGTTGGCGCAGTTCGAAGCGGTACGCCAAAGCGCGCTCTGGCCGTACCTGTCCAGTGCAACTTTCTGCGCTTGCCTGGCCTTTGCGATCAATACCAGTGCCTACAGCGCCGAACTGTTGGCCGGCAGCCTGAAGGCCACCGCCTACGGCGAGATCGAAGCCGCCAAAGCCATGGGCATGTCGCGCTTGACCCTGTACCGGCGGATTCTCCTGCCGTCGGCCCTGCGCCGGGCGTTGCCGCAGTACAGCAACGAAGTGCTGATGATGCTGCAAACCACCAGCCTGGCGTCGATCGTCACGCTGGTCGATATCACGGGAGCCGCGCGAACGGTCAGTTCACGGTTCTATCTGCCGTTCGAGGCGTTCATTACCGCGGGCCTGATCTATCTGGCCCTGACCTTCATCCTGGTTCGTCTGTTCAAGTTGGCCGAGCGCCGCTGGCTGGCCTACCTGGCACCGCGCAAGCACTAAGGAGTCTCATGCAACACATTCAATACCTGTTGCCGTGGAGTGCCTCGGGCACAGAACGAAAGCTCTCGCTGTTCCGTTTTGGCAGCGGCGCGCGCAAGGCCTACATCCAGGCTTCCCTGCACGCCGATGAATTGCCGGGAATGCGCGTCGCCGTCGAACTCAAGCGCCGCCTGCAGGCGCTGGAAGAGCAAGGTCGCCTGAACGGGGTGATCGAATTGGTGCCAATGGCCAATCCGATCGGTATCGCCCAGATGTTCCAGGCCACGCACCAAGGTCGCTTCGAGTTCTCCAGCGGGAAGAATTTCAATCGCGACTTCCCGGAACTCGGCAAGGACGTCGCGCAGCGACTGGAAGGTCAATTGGGCGACGATGCCGATGCCAACGTCGCCCTGATCCGCCGCGCCATGGGCGATGCCCTCGCCAACTTGCCGGCAGCGACCTCGGAGCTCGACGGTTTGCGTCGCCTGTTGCTGCAGCATGCCTGCGACGCCGATGTGGTGCTGGACCTGCACTGCGACTTCGAGTCGATCATGCTGTTGTATACCATGCCGCAAAACTGGCCACGCCTGCGCTCGTTGGCCGCCCGCCTGGACGCCGGCGTTGCCCTGTTGGCCGAGGCTGCGGGCGGCAGCGCTTTCGATGAAGCCTGCGCACTCCCCTGGCTGCAACTGGCCAAGCGCTTCCCTGAAGCCAATATTGCGCTGGCATGTGTAGCCACCACTATTGAATTGCGCGGCATGGCTGACACCGAACGCGAGACGTGCGTCGACAGCGCGCAAGCCATTCTCGGCTATCTCGCCGATCAAGGCCTGATCAGCGGTGACTGGCCTGCGTCGCCACCAAGCAGGTGTGAAGCGACACCGTTCGCCGGTGCGCAGTACGCCTACGCGCCACACCCGGGGGTGGTGAGTTATCTGCAACCGCTGGGGGCCCGGGTCAAGGTCGGCGATCCGCTGTTCGAAGTGATTGATCCGCTCACCGACCAGCACAGCGTGGTGCGTGCCAGTACCGACGGCATTCTTTACGCCCGCGAACGCCTGCGCTTTGCCCAGCCCGGCCTGTGGCTGGCGAAAATTGCCGGCAGTACCCCCATTCGCCAAGGCCGCTTGCTCAGCGACTGATAACAGAGAGTCAGAACCATGTACAAGCTGGAAATAAAGGACCTGCAAAAAAGCTACGGCACCCATGAAGTACTCAAGGGCGTGTCCCTGGAGGCGAAAGCCGGTGACGTCATCAGCATCATCGGCTCCAGCGGCTCGGGCAAAAGCACCTTCCTGCGTTGCATCAACCTGCTGGAACAACCCAACGCCGGCAACATCGCGCTCAATGGCGAACAGCTCAAGCTGGTGAGCAACAAACTCGGCGGGCTCAAGGCTGCCGAACCCAGGCAGCTGCAACGCATGCGTTCGCGGTTATCGATGGTGTTTCAGCACTTCAATCTCTGGTCGCACATGAGTGCCCTCGAAAACGTCATGGAAGCACCGGTACATGTACTGGGCATCGACAAGAAACAGGCGCGGGAAAAGGCCGAGCACTACCTGAACAAGGTCGGCGTGGCACACCGCATGGACGCCTGGCCGGCGCATATGTCCGGAGGTGAGCAACAGCGGGTGGCGATTGCCCGGGCACTGGCCATGGAACCTGAAGTAATGCTGTTCGACGAGCCCACGTCGGCACTCGACCCCGAACTGGTCGGCGAAGTGTTGAAGGTCATGCAGGACCTGGCGCTGGAAGGCCGGACCATGGTGGTCGTGACCCACGAAATGGGCTTTGCCCGCGAGGTGTCGAACCACTTGGTATTCCTGCACAAGGGCCAGGTCGAGGAACGTGGCGACCCGCGCGAGGTGCTGGTCAACCCGCAGTCCGAACGCCTCCAGCAGTTCCTGGCTGGCAGCTTGAAATAAGCCTTCCGCGCACACCGACTCTTGGCCCGTCGCTGCACACCGAGGGTCGGCTTCGGAACGCTCCGGCCGGGATGTTGCCCACCCAAAAAGTTCTTCACGGAACCGCCTGAAACACCGGTAATTGTCTTGCTCAAGTAAATAACAAACGAGGCGGCTGCTTCGGTTGAGAGCAATGGGCCTTTCAATAACCCGTATGCAGAAAAAATTGGAATGGTCAGCGGCCCGGTAGAAAGAACAATACCCGTGAGGTAGCCGACAAAAGCCCCTGTGATTAAGAGCTGCCAAAGCGAAAGAGTGAAATTTCTTGATTTTGCCCAGTGGCGATAGGGAATCATGAGCAGAAAGAACGTCCCGAGGGCTATATCAATCCAGGTTGCTTTCAGGCTCCAGAGTGTGTGTGCACCAAGAGCCGCTGCGGGTACCCCTGTCACCGAATAGGCTAAAAACGCCTTCCAGTGAATATCCTTTCGCCAAAGAATAACTCTTGAAATATTGCCGACGATTGCTGCCACCGCCATGATCGGCACCGCCTGCTTGGGGCCGAAACAAAGGGCGAGCGCAGGCAGAAGCATGATCGATGCCCCCGTACCGATTACACCACTGACGACGCCTGAAATGACCCCGATAAACAAAACGAGTAAGTATTCTGTCATTTGTCTTCCAGAGCGAATGTTGGTTTTTTACTATTTCAACGCCGCTCCAACACACCGATAACTTCACTAACTTAGTAAGTTAATTTTTTCTCAGGGTGATTGCGGATTCGATAAACCAAGCCACCGTGCCAGGCTTCGATTAATTTTTGTATGTGGATGACTTGAGAGATCTTTCTTTATATTTTGTAGGAGTTTTCGCTGACTTTGTTGCATGGTCGTAGTGAAGCCTGAGTACTGCAGCAACTTCAGGCGCGAGTAGCTTGAAATAAGTCATCTGCGCACAGCGAGGGTCGGCTTCGGATACACTCGCGAGCAAGACCTCTGTAGGAGCGAGCATGCTCCTACGGGTCATTCGCCCCACCCCACCTCCAACCCCCAGGACATGTTGAGCCGGATATGCCGACCCCTTCGAAAGACACCACGGTCTATGCCGCGCCAGTGATGCGCAAACTGGCGGAAATCGTTTCCGACCTGCCGCCGTCACTGCGCAAAGTGGCGGACTTTGTCCTGCGTCACCCGCTCCGGGCCGCGACGTTGACCATCGAAGAAATGGCCCATGAAACCTCCACCTCGCCCGCCGCGGTGAATCGCCTGGCCAAGGCGCTGAACCTGGGTGGCTACACCGGCATGAAGGCCGAGTTGGTGGCGACGTTGCAGCAGATGGTGTCGCCGGTCGACAAGCTGCGCAACGAACTGGCGCATCGACCGGGGGGCGCGTTTGGCCTGCATGAGCAAATCCACAGCGCCAGCAGCAACCTCGCCACGGCCGCGACCAACAACCACGCCGAGACTTTCGAGGCGTTCGTCACCCGCCTGACCGAAGCGCGGAAAATCTACATCCTGGGCTTTGGCAACAGCGTGTACTTCGCCGGTCTCGCCGCCTCTACCCTGATGCCCTTCTGCGCGGACGCAACCGCCATCAGCATGGAGGGCGGCAACGAAAACGCCGCTTACCGGCTGGCTGCCATCACTGATGAGGACGTACTGCTCGCGATCTCCCTGCCGCGCTACTCCCTCGATACGCTGCAACTTGCACGTTTTGCCAACGCGCGCGGCGCCTCGGTATTGGCGATCACCGACTCACCCGCCTCCCCGCTCACCGCCATTGCCGAACACGTGCTGTTTGCCCCGGCTGACCATCCGGTGTTGACCAGTTCCAACATTGCCGTGCTTGCCCTGATCGAAGGACTGGTGGCAGGCGTGATGGCTCGCAACAAGGAAGCCGTGAAGCTGGCCACCGAACTGACCGAAAGCGTGATGTCTTACCTGCACATCCCCACAAGCAACAAATCGCCGAAAAAGTGATGGTTCCCGGGCGCCCGTTGCAACACTTCGGATCTGCCGCCCGTCTGCCACTGCGCACCTTCCTGTGAGCCGTGCTTCAAATGCCGTACATACCCTTGCACGGAAGACTCAAACGATGAACATCACCATTGTCACTCTCATGCTCACGGGCTTGTTGTCGGCTTCGCCGCTTTACGTGCAGGCCGCCGAGAAAACCACCGAGGATGCAACGATTCCACCTTCGGCACTTCCCGGGCTCAACCAGCCGGAATCCAACGAAGAAAAGGCAGATAAAAAGGGCGAGGAAGCAGCGGGTTCAAACGCCGGTGCCGACGCGCACTCCATAAAAAAAGACGCAGCATCGGAGGACGACGGGGAGAATCAAAGGGGTAGCAAGTCTGGCAGTTGACCAACCTCTACCCCTTTTTCAAAAGCCCCGGATGTATCAGTCGTCCCGGTCGTCACGATCGCGATAACGACGGTTGTCGCGATCATCGTCACGACGATCGTATCGATGGTCATACCCTCGGTCATCATCCCGGTCATAGCCACGGCGATGATCATGATCTTGATATCGACCGTACCTTTCTCCGTCTTCCCAGTGAGGTCCGCAGCCTCCCAGCAAGAGCAGGCTGGAAATGGCCAGGGTCATCATTACTGCGCGATTCATTTGAGCATCCTGAAGGTGGGGGGGGTGAGAGGGTTTCAGCCGCTGGAAAATCCCGCACGGTGTTGAAACCCTGTCTTTGACCATTCAGTAACTCAATGATTCCGCTGGCAAAAAAACTGGCCGGCACGCCCGTGGCGCGAGCTCCGGTTCGGCGTGGTTTAGCCTGGGAAATGCTGGTTGGCAATCACCTGCTCGGTGATCGGCGCAAGTGCCGCCACCGCCCACAGGCCATAAACCGGATGGGCGGTGGCGGCCTCAGGCTTCTTCATTGCGGGCTAATGAACTGCTTGAAGCCGTCAGCTCCCACCCCATCGGCTCGAACGAACCGATCTTGAGCCTGTTTTCAACGTGCCGACGAGCAGAAAACGGGTCGGCTGGAAACGGTCATGAACCCACCCGCTCCACGCCCTGAAAAAGTCGCCCTTGGAGCGCTCAGCCAAATTTTCAATCAACATCCCGCAAAACAAAAATTCTTACAATCCAATTATGTACTAAAGTAAG
The DNA here is from genome assembly GCF_058791355.1 of Pseudomonas sp. EB271-G4-1. Classification (NCBI taxonomy): domain Bacteria; kingdom Pseudomonadati; phylum Pseudomonadota; class Gammaproteobacteria; order Pseudomonadales; family Pseudomonadaceae; genus Pseudomonas; species Pseudomonas sp. EB271-G4-1. The sequence goes on along the minus strand of NZ_JBYTEO010000009.1, from coordinate 100,951 downwards.
AGGTTGAGTGTTTTAATGGGTCTTGAAATGCCAAAGGCCCAATCATGCGCATCAAATTTTCCGGCATTCCTGCATTCGGCATCTACATTGCCCTTGTTTGCCTGTTCGCGGCTGCATGGATCACCCACCCGGCCCCCGAGCACTCGCCCTTTGCCCTGATCAATCCGGCCTCGGCGGTGGCGGATAAGGACGCTAAACCCATCTATACCAGCCGTTTCGCCTCCTCCGGGCTGGTGGACTTCGTGCATTCGGCGGCGGTCACTGCCTTGCCTGACGGTAGCCTGATGGCGGTCTGGTTCGCCGGCACCCGTGAAGGCGCAGCCGATGTTCAGGTGCGCTCCGCCCGTTTCAACCTGAGTACCGGCGAGTGGGGGGAGGAACAGGTCATGGCGACCCGGGACTCGACCCAGCAAAGCACGCGAAAGTACATCCGCAAACTGGGTAACCCGGTCATTGCCCTCGCGCCGGACAACCGCCTGTGGCTGTTCTACGTTTCCGTGTCCATGGGCGGATGGGCCGGTAGCGCGGTCAATGTGATGGTTTCAGACGATTTTGGCGGGCATTGGTCGGCACCACGCCAATTGATCACTTCACCGTTCCTGAACATCAGCACCCTGGTCCGGTCGGCACCGGTGTTCCATGCCGACGGTTCCATCGGCCTGCCGGTCTACCATGAGTTCCTCGGCAAGTTTGCCGAGTACCTGTACTTGAGCGCAGACGGTGATGTGATCGATAAATTCCGCATCAGCCATGGCAATAATTCATTGCAACCGGCGATCGTTCCGCTGGATGGCCAACGCGGCATCGCCTTGTTGCGTTATGCCGGTGACACCCACCACCGGGTCCTGGCGAGCCGCACGGAAGACGCCGGACAAAGCTGGAGCGAACCTTATCCGCTGGTTCCTTCGAACCCCAACTCCTCGTTGGCAGCTGTTGCGACGCCGGACCGCGGGTTGCTGGTAGCGCTCAATGACCTGCAGGATGGACGCTTCAAGCTGAGCCTGTATGGCACCGATGCGAAAATGGACGATTGGCGCCTGTTGCACGACCTGGACAAATCACCGGATCCAGAGGGCGATCCGTATACCCCTCTGGTCTACAAGGAAATCATCGGCAAACAATTCCGTGGCTCCAGTGGCAAGCTGCGCCAGACGCTGGAGGCGCAATTCCTCGCCAACCTCGACAAACGTGTGTGTAAACGCCAGGAATGTGAGTTTGAATATGAATACCCCTACTTCCTCCGCAGTCCCGACGGGATGTATCACCTGGTCTATTCCTGGAACAACACCTTCATCAAGCACGTCACCTTCAACGATGCCTGGCTGGCCGAGCGTCTCCAATGATTAATCTGTGGCAGGCCCATGCCAGTTTCGCGATGATCCTCTTCCTGTTACTGCCGTCTTTTGGCCTGGGCAGGACCTGGCGCATCGCGCTGCTGCTTGCCTTGCTGGCCGCCAGCTTCATACCGCTGGGCGGGTTGTCGCTGGCCGCTTACCTGCGCAGCCATATCGACGACCTTGCGATCACCTCAATGGTGTTCATGGCCTGGGGATGTTTGCGCAGGCTAGGTCTGCTGCCGCCTGAGCGGCAGGGTCAAACCAGCGTATTGATCCTCTTCGCCGCGCTGGCCCTGGTGCTGTACCCCGCAACCCTGGGCCTGAGTGACCTGGACCCTTACCGGCGGGGCTACAGCCCGCGCCCCCTGTTGTTGTTCGTCGCACTGATGACGCTCGGCCTGTTCTACCTGCGCCATTACCTGGCCGTGGTGATGTTGACCTGTGCGACCCTGGCCTTCCTCGTCGGGATCAAACCCTCCCACAACTATTGGGATTACCTGGTCGATCCGTTGCTGGGCCTGTATTGCTGCGTGGCACTGCTGATGCTGGCGGCGCGTCGGCCGTATCGCCGGCTCATCACCCTGCGCGGCGCTTGAACTTCAATGAAATCTCAATAAGGAAACGGGCATGGGCTGGCTGAAATCGAGACGTCTGCATTACTGGCTGGGTGCAACAGCGATCGCCTTCGTGCTGTTCGCACTACTGCGGGTGGTGTTCTTTTTCGGCTTTTCCGGTTTCGACGCCAAAGCCCTGGGCGACGAACATGTGCTGACAACTCTGGGCATCGGCTTTCGTTTCGACTTGCGCCTGGCCATCCTGATCATGCTGCCGCTGGTATTGCTGGCCTGGATCCCGCGCTGGAACCTTGTCGGCAGCCGCCTCCTGCGCGGCATCGCCCGCCTGTACCTGGTAGCCGCCCTCAGCGTCGCGCTGCTGATCTACATCATCGATTTTGGCCACTACGCCTACCTCGGCGTGAGGATCAACGCCACAGTGCTGCGCTTCATCGAGGATGCGCAAATATCCCGTGACATGGTCTGGCAAACCTACCCGGTCATCTGGATCTCACTGGGTTGGTTGGCAACCGTCGCAATCGCGACACTGGCCCTGGTGCGTCTGGAGCGCGTCACGCTGGACCGTCCACGCAAAACCATTCACCCGCTCTGCGCGACATGGGGCGGTGCAGTGATGGTGGTGCTGGTGCTGCTGGGTATCCTGGGCCGTGTCGAACACCTGAACATCGAGAACCCCGTGCCGCTGCGCTGGAGCGATGCGTTCTTCTCGGGCAACAACCAGGTCGCCGCACTGGGCCTGAACCCGGTGATTTTTTTCTACGACACCGTCAAGGTCGGCCAGTCACGCTATGACGAGGCACAGGTGCGCGAACATTACGCGGTCATGGCTCACTATCTGGGCGTCGACAAACCTGATCCGCAGGCCCTCGACTTCGTCCGCCACCAGACGCCACAACCTTACAAAATCAATGGCTCGCGACCACCTAACGTGATGTTCGTCATGCTCGAGTCGCTGGGCACCAGTGCCGTCGGAGCCTATGGCAACCCGATCAATCCAACGCCCAACATCGATCGCCTGGCCACGCAGAGCTGGTTCTTCAAGCACTTCTATGTGCCGGTCACGGGAACGGCCAAAACTGTCTGGGCCAGCATTACCGGGGTACCTGACGTCACTCGACAGGAAACCGCGACGCGTAATCCACTTATCACCCGGCAAAACACGCTGGTCAATGCCTTCACCGGCTACGACAAGATCTACACCATTGGCGGCAACTCCGGCTGGGCCAACATGAATGCCCTGATCCGGCAAAGCATCGACGGCGTTCGCCTGTTCGACGAGCGCGACTGGAAATCCCCGGTGGTGGATGTGTGGGGCATTTCGGACCTGGACCTGTTCAAGGAAACCGACCAGATCCTGCAAGCGTTGCCCAAGGACAAACCGTTCTTCGCCTATGTGCAAACGGCGGGCAACCACCGCCCATTCACCATTCCAAAGAGCAATGACGGCTTCGAGGTCAAGCACCCTACCCTGGAGCAAGTCCAGGCCGCCGGCTCGCGCAGCGTCGAGCAATACAACGCCGTACGCCTGCTGGACTTCAACATCGGACGCCTGATGGAAATCGCCAAGGCCGGCGGCTGGTACGAAAATACCATTTTCGTGCTGTTTGGCGATCACAACACCCGTATCGCCCAGATCCCCTTCCTGGCCCCGGCCTACGAGCAACTGGGCCTGGAGAGCAACGCGGTGCCGATGATCATCCACGCGCCAGGCCTGATCGGAACACGCAAGGTCGAGGAAGCTGTCGGCCTGGTGGACCTGCTGCCAACCGTGGCAGGCATGGCCGGCCTGGAGTTTCGCAACAGCGGCATGGGCCGCGATATCCAGCAGCCCGCGCCCGAAGGCGAACGTGTGGTGCCATTGGTGTTGCGTGAAGGCACCTTCCCGCTGATTGCCGGCGTGACGCAACACTACATGGTGCAGATGGAACACGACGGCAGCTCGCCAACCCTGCATGACCTGGCCTCACCGACGCCGCTGGACAACGTGGCCGAGCAAAACCCCGAGGAGTTCAAGCGACTGTCACGGTTGACCCGCGCCATGCACGAAACCTCACGGTTGATGCTGTACCAGAACGTACGCGACTAACCACTCAACAGTTACGGTTTTACCGCGGGACCTGCGCCAGTGTGAGGGGCGACGGATGGCCCCTTCGGCGGAACAGTGAAACTCACTGTCGTATGGGTGAGGATCCTGTGCGTCGGGTCGGCTACTTCAAGCAGAACCTTGTGGGCGCCGGGGGTCAGTCCGACCAGGATGATCGGATCTTCACTGGTGTGCGCCCATGTACCTTTCCAGTCGTCGACAGTCACGTGAAGGTGGCCCAGTCGTGGGGATACATCGGCGGCCGCCTTACCGAATACTGGCATGATCCTGGCGTGCTCTGTTCGATACTGGATGATGACGACCCCGCGGGCGAGCGGCTCGGCGAGCGGCGGATAGGCAATGAGCCTTGGCGTCGTCTCGGATTCCAATGGCAATATTGCCGGTGGGTGATCGGTGTCGGCCGCCCCTTGACCGAACGCTGCCGTGCAAGACAACACACTCCAGGCAATGGCCAACAGATTTGCGGAAGCCATGGTGGATTTCTCCTAAAGACCGACTTTGCGCTTGAGTTCGGCTTCGTTCCAAAGGCCGCTGAGCGGGCCGCCCGGCAACCCTTCATTGGCTCGCGCCAGCGGGAAAATAACCGGTAAAAAACCGGCGTCGCGCACCAACCGGGCACCCATGTCCCGGGCCTGGGCGTCGTCGGCGAATACTGCAATCGCCTTGTCTTTGCCCGACTGGTCTTTCATCGATGCATAGCCTATGGCGTTGAACGCACGCACCAGGTGTATTCCGGGCAGATATTGCTGGTCCGCCGAGGCGACACCCATCTCCAGCGCCTTGCGCCCGACCTCTGCGTCACGGCCGCCGAACGGGTTGCTGGTGCTCAACACTACCTTGCCGTCCAGCTTGCCCTGGACCTTTTCGGACAGCTCTGGCATCGCGCCATAGGGAACACTCAACACGATCACATCGCCCCATGTGGCGGCATCGCTCACCGAGCCCGCCTGAGCGTTTGGGCCAGCGCTATTGACCAGATCCGTCAGCTCCTCGGGGTGGCGCGAGGAAAACATGACCGAGTGCCCGGCCTTTACCCAGAGCGTACCCAGCGTACCGCCAACGTTACCGGAACCGATGACGCCGATCTTCAGGGGGTCCGCCATAGCCTGGCTGACGCACATGACCATGCCGGCGAACATCAAAAAGAAAATTCTGGACATACGCTGTGCTCCTGCGATGGAAAGCAGTCTCCTCTCCACACGGAAAGCGCCTGCAACACCAAGTTGAAGACTAGCTGATTATTGTTATTGCTGATCCTCGAGAGCGCTGGGTAAAACGCTTACCGACCTGCAGTACAAAAAAAATCCCGGAAACAGACGTCTCCGGGATTTTTTTGTAGAAGCCTGGCCGCTAGAAAGTCGCTTGCCTGGCAGTTTCTGCTCAGTGGGATTTTTTTGGCGCGCCGGCTTTACTCAGTCCCTTCGAGTTGTGATCGCCCGGCGTCGATTCCGAAATGGCCCTGGCCTTGTCCAAGCCGCGCGTATCTTTGGAGTGTGCGATGCCTGAAGTCGTGGTGCCGTGGCCATTGTCACTATTACGATCACTGCCGTAGTGATTGCCACTGACGCCATGGTCGCGAACGGCCTTGCCAGCATGATCACTGCTCAACCCCTTGCCGTGGCCGTTACTGCCGGAATGACCCGAACCACTGTGGCCGGCACCGTTACCGCCGCCATTACCACCGCCATGGCCACCGCCGTTTCCGCCACCATTTCCGCCGCCGTGGCCACCACCACCACCACCACCACCACCACCACCTTCTTTCGCATAGGCGGCGTTCATGATGGACAGGTCAGCAGGGAGTAACGGGGCGGCTGCAAGCATCAGGGCGCATGACATTACAGCAACGAGACTCTTGTTTTTTAAAAGCATGATTGCTTCCGTGAGGGTTGATTACGCGTACTTTATGACGCGTAAACCCCATGACAGTTCAAGTCCCGCGACGGACGGAGTCGCCAGCAAGAATCAATCGAAAGCGCCGTTAAGCACTTCATAGATCAGACCGGTAGCGATCGCCACCAGTATCAAGTCGGTGCCCGCCTGCTGCCATTCATACCCGTCATAATGCGGCAGCCTGCCGATCAGCCGGCCATCGAGCTTCTTGGCAATCCCCGGCGGAAGCGGTTTACCGCGGGCGAGGTTCTTTTGAATGCCGGGTGGTAACGCAGGTCCAGGGGCCCAGTAGTCCCGATACCCGTCCACAATGCCAAGAACGCTTCCCCGATTGATGCTTGGGCCATTATCCCAATCACCGCCGCCTGAATGCTTTCCCTTGTTGCCCTGGTTGCCCTGGTTGCCATGCTCCTGGCTGTCTTGCGAATTGCCCTTTGCGTTTCCTTGCCCCTTGCCATTCCCAGGATCGGCCAATGCCAGCGTCGAGGCACAAACCAATGCAACACAGGCAATAGCGGCAACAAACGAGCGATATCTGAACATATCCGTTCTCTCAGAAAGGAAGTACCCCTGGAATGTATACGCTTCGCGGCGAAGCCATGCCAAATTTTAAACAAACGGTTGTGACACGGCCCACAACCCTGGCGCATGCTTAAGCGGTGATCGACCAGCAACAAAGCAACACGTCCTGCCGTACCGGAGTACCCCATGACCACAACCATCGAGGTGCCGCGCATCCAGCGCTTTGCTGCAAACACTGCGGGTCGGGATTTCGCGGCAGGTGACATTCACGGGCACTTCAGCCGATTGCAAGCCGCGCTGGAAGCGGCTGGTTTCGATCCTGTTGTCGACCGCCTGTTCAGCGTCGGAGACCTGATTGATCGTGGACCTGAATGCCGGGACGCACTGGACTGGCTGGCCAAGCCATGGTTTCACCCCGTGCGCGGCAACCATGACGACTTCGTGGTTCACTTCGATACGTGTGACGTCTTTAGCTGGATCTGCAATGGCGGCTCATGGTTCACCGGTTTATCGCCACCTGAGCAGCAAGCGTTCGCGCTGCAGTTCGCCGAACTACCGATTGCTATCGAGATAGAGACGCCTGGCGGATTGGTCGGGATTATTCACGCCGATTGCCCAGTGTCCTCATGGGACCAACTTCGCGCCGAACTGCAATCGCCTGAAAGTGACAAGCAACTGCGAGCCGTACTGCTGCGCTGCATGTGGTCACGAACCCGGATTCAGGCGGGCGATACCCGCGGCGTCCATGGACTTCGCGCCCTGGTGGTTGGCCATACGCCACTCAGGCAGCCTGCGGTGCTGGGCAATGTGTACCACGTAGACACCGCGGGCTGGCTGGACGGTTATTTCACACTGCTGGATCTCACCACCTTGCAGTGCATCCCGCCAATCGATCCGGAACCCGGTTTCGACCAGGCCTGACGCGCCGTTCGTCCAAAGCCCGGCACTCACGATGCGCCGCTGTCTCTCATGTAAAAGCACGGGCATCCCGCGCCTCAGAACGGAGAGCCAGCATGGACATTGACGAAAATGCAGTTGGCAACATGTCACAGCAGGACGTAACGCGAACAACGGACAACGAAACCGGCCACGATCCCCGCAAAGATCAGCCGCAGGTGCCGCTGCCGCCGAACGATGAAGCGCCTGTCGATGACGATATGACAGATGTGGCGGCCTATAACTCGGTGTCGAGCGAGCATCCGCAAGCAGGCACAAGCGCTCAGGACGAAAATGACCAGGAGGCTCGCGGCTTACCCGCGAGCGACCCTGAATCAGGTGCCTGAATCTGTCAGGTTCATTCCAGTTGCCCGCTCAGTGCGGGCTTTCTTTTTTCTCGAATTTACCTGCCATGATCAGTCGTCTTCTTGATCTATCTGATCTAGATAATCAAGGTCATCATCCTCTTCGTCTTCATCTTCTTCATCGTCAAGAATGCCTTGAGCGTCTTGTTCAACCCATGCTTCTTCATCGTGGAATTCATGATCGAGCAGATGGTCGTGCTCGGGTTCTGGAATATCAATCTCATCGCTCATCTACATTTCCTGCATTGGCTGAACTGCGCATAGGGTACTGTAACTGCAGCGGCGCTTGTAACGGCGCGTTCGATGATCGCCAACCATTGCTCACTTGTATTTGTCAGGTTGATTGCGCACTGTTACTCCATCACTTCAGAAATGTTGAGCATGTCAAAGAAGCAGCAGACAAACACCCCTCCAGCATCCGCTGCGGACATTGAACGATCTATCCAGGCCCTGAACAAAATGGCTGAACGACTATGGGGAGATGGCCGGGAAGCTGAGGCAAAAGCCCTTCTCAATGCCCTGGACGCCTTAAACCGGGCGCTTGACCGGATCAGGATTGGAGAGAGTCGAAAGACGCTCCATTGAGAGAATGCCGGGCTTCACGTGATGGGCACACTCCCGTCACGCCTTCGTAACACTTGGCAAGCACACTGCAGTCAGCCAAAGGGATTTGGCCACGTGATTGGAAAGCCCGACCCAGTGTCGGGCTTTTTCTTCTGCGGTGAGATGATCGTTCCCACGCTTTGCGTGGGAACGCATCCTGTGACGCTCCGCGTCACCGTTGCGCATGGCTCATGTCATGCGTCGTCAGCGGAACGCGGATCGTCCCCGGCGGCATTCCCACGCCGAGCGTGGGAACGATCAGATCCCGGACAGACCTGCAATCAGGTCGACTGTCAGGCCGCCTCGCTCTGGCTTTTGATTTTCTCCTATTTGATTTCGCCATTGCGCTCCCACTACTTGCCGGTATTGCCATTGTTCAGTTTCACGTTGTCGCCGCTCACATAGCGGGTTTCAGGGCACCCGCTTACTTGAAACAATATTCATAGAGGCACGTCTCGAACCCATACTTGAGGTCGAACTTGCCATCGAGCACGTTGTTTTCCTTCGCGTACTGGTCCCACGCGACCAACATTTCCTTCATTTTTGCCGGCTCGGCCTGGGACAGGTCGCGGCTTTCGGTAGGGTCGGCCTTGAGGTTGTACAGCTGCCAGTTGGCGGTGCCGTAGGGTGGGTTGACCAGGGTGATTTTCCAATCGCCCTTGCGCAGCGCCTTGCGGCCGAACAATTCCCAGCCAATCTGACGTTCGGCCATCGCTTGCCCTTCCAGCAACGGGCGCATGCTCTTGCCACTGATGGTTTGCACCGGACGGCCGTGGAATGTTTTGCCCAGTGCCGGTACGCCGGCGAGGTCCAGCAAGGTCGGCATCAGGTCCATCACATGGACCATGTCTTTATTGACGGTGCCTTGCAGGTGGGCCTTTTTCAGCATTTTCGCGCTGATGATCGCCGGCGCACGAATTCCGCCCTCGTTGGTGAAGCCCTTGAACAGTGGGTACGGAGTGGAACTGACCTGGGCCCACTGAGCACCATAGTCGGCATACGAGCCTTTGTGACCGAGATTCTTCAGGCTGTTATCGAACTCGCTGGCGAACCACTCCTTGTTGCCTGGCAGGTCAAGCGGGCTGTTGCCGTCGGCACCGTTGTCGGAGATAAACACAATGAAGGTGTTATCCAGCTTGCCGGTTTTCTCCAGGTACTGGAGCAGTCGACCGATGTGATAGTCCATGTTGGACACCATCGCCGCATAGATCTCCATGTTGCGCGCCTCACGCTTTCGCTGCTCATCGCTCAACTGGCTCCAGTTTGGAAGACCCTTGGCCATGGGCGTGTTGGGCGTCGTATCCGCCGCGACGATACCCAGCTGTTTCTGGCGCTCCAGGCGTGCCTGGCGGATCGGTTCATAGCCTGCGTCGTATCGGCCCTTGTATTTATCCAGCCAGTCATCCGGAGCATGCAGCGGCCAATGCGGGGCGGTATACGACAAGACGGCCATGAACGGCTTGTTGCTGGCTTTGTCGGCTTCGATGTAGTCAATCAGCCGATTGGTGTAGAACTCACTGGAATAGAACCCCTTGGGCACTTCCACCTGTTTGCCGTCTTCGCGATAAATCGCTTTCGGGTCTTTCGCGATGATGGCGTGCTGGTCATCGAAATGACTGGCGCCGCCTTGTACCAGAATGAAGGAGCGGTCAAAACCACGTGCCTTCGGGCTGGTTTCTTCGGTGCGACCCAGGTGCCACTTACCGGTGGTATAAGTGTTGTAGCCCGCGTCCTGAAGCACTTGTCCGACCGTGACCATGCGTTCGTTCAAGTAACCTTCGTAACCAGGCCTGCCTTGCTGGAACGGCTGAAGCAGCTCGCCCATGTTGCCCAGGCCAGCCACGTGGCTGTCGGCACCGGAGAGCATCATCGCCCGAGTCGGCGAACAGGTGGGGGCCGTATGGAAGTTGCCCAGGCGCACACCGTCCCGGGCAAGCGAGTCGAGGCTCGGGGTGCTGATTTCACCGCCGAAACTGCCCAGGTCGCTGTAACCCAGGTCATCGGCGACAATTATCAGGAAGTTCGGGCGCTCGTCTGCGGCCATGGCTGCGGGGCTGCAAACGGCAACCATCAGGACAAGCATCAGATGGGTCATCCAGCTCATACGCGCGGTTCCTCAGTTGTTATTATTGGTTGAGCCAGCAGTATGCAGAGGGCCCGACGCCGGCCGCTAACGCGGTTGCGCAAGCGCTTATCCAGCCGCGTCGTTATTTGCCCCGACAGCTGGGGAACCGGTCAGCCATCGTTCATCATCCCTGCCTTGGCGGGGCACGGGACACCCGCTGTCGAGCCTGTTGTCCATGTACCGCAACAACGGCACCGTTGATACAGCACTCATTAACCAGACGGGGCAACCCGGACAAACAAGAATAAAGGTTACGCTGATGAATACGCCCTCTATCAGCGGCCCGCCTCCTTCAAGGAGCGAGGCCTGCCCTGCCAGGAATATTCCGTTTGCAGCGGAGCCGATACTGCGCTCGCGCAATATCGAAGATGCCGAGGCGCTGCTCAACAACCATCTTGAAGAACGTCGGATCAGCCTCGGAAGACGAGGAACCCTGGACATTGCTTTCACCTTGCAGTCCTTGCCGCAGATGAAGTTGTTCGGGGCGCAATGGGGCGGTGAAGTCCGCGTGAGCTCTAGCCCCTTGAACAGCTGGCATGGGATTTTACCCTTGCAAGGTACCATCAGCAGTCGTCCCGACGGCCTGCAAGCCAATGGCGGAGAGCTTCTGGTATTCAGCCCTGGGCATGAGGTGGATGTCATCTGGCATGAGGGGGCCAAGGCGATCGTCATTGCCCTGGATGCTGCATTACTGCTCGATCACCTGGAGCGCCACCATCAGACCCACGAGCTGCGGCTCCCGACCCGGACACTGTTGTTCGATAGCAACCATCGTGCCCTGCAGAGCCTTGGCAGCTTGCTGCGCCTGGTGGACAGCGAAACCGGCAACACCTCGGGGTTGCTGGCCAACCCAACCAGCCAGTCTCATGTGCAGCACCTGTTTTGCGAGAACCTGCTGCAACTGATCCCCAGCTTGCATACGGAGCCACAACGTCGCCTGTTGCCGGGCACCGTGAAACGGGTGGTCGATTTTATTCATGCCCATCTCGACCAGCCGCTGGACATCATGCAGCTGGTAGCCATCAGCGGTACCAGCCGACGCAGCCTGGAACAGGCGTTTCGCAATGGCCTGGGCACCAGCCCGCAACGCTATATCCAGAGTTGCCGGCTACAGGCGATACGCAAAATACTACTGAGCCACCAACCTGGAGACCTGCAGTTATCGGCGCTGGCGTTTCACTGGGGTTTTGCGCAACCCAGCCACTTCACCGCGGCCTACAAGCAGGCCTTTGGTGAGTTGCCATCGCAAACACTGGCCAGGCCGGCTTGAGGTTTTTCGTCGATTGCGTCCATACGTAGTCATGGCGGCCAGGTCGCTCCAGGCAGAGCGACCGTCACCATGACCTACCAGAATTTCCAGGTATAGGTGGTCATCACTCGGTTTTCATCATAGTCATTGCCATGCTTGAACTGGGCGTTGATGTTCCGCCATTCCATGCCCACATTCTTCAAGGGCCCACCCTGGATCACATACGCCAGAAACAGATCCCGCTCGCTTTCAGCGCTGTCGCTGAGGTCCCCACCGCGATCGATGCCCGTGCCGCGCAGGTAACGGGTGGTCAAGGTCAAGCCGGGCACGCCCATGGCCGCGAAATCATAGTCGTATCGCGCCTGCCAGGAACTCTCGTTGGGTTTGATGAAGGCCACGGCCGACCAGTTCACCAGATAAGGCTGCGGAGCGAAGCCATTCAGGGTCGGGAACGTGCTGTCACCCAACATGCGTTGATAACCCACGCCAACACCGTGCCCACCCTTCCTCAAGGTAATCATGGCGCCATAGGAGTGGTTGTCGATTTCGCCGTACAGGGCCTGACCCGCTTCCTTGTTGTTGAAGTAGCGCAAATCGGTCTTCAGGCGATAGCCGCCACCCAGGTCCGAGTTGAGCGTCAGGCCCAGGTAATGCTGCCGGTAAATGTCCTCCAACTGCCCGTAAAAGTAGCTGGCCGAAAGGTTGGGACCGAAGGCGTAGGTGGCACCGGCAAAGTCCAGTCCGTCGCTGGTGTAGCGCGGCCCGCCAGGTTTGGTGAACAGGTACATCTTTTCTCTGTTGGAGGATTCACGGCTGCTGATCTCGGTGAATCGCCCGCCAGTCAGGGTCAGGTTGTCTATCTCGTTGGACTTGACCAGTACGCCATGGAAGGTCGTCACCAACTGCCGTGAGTCGTCCTGGAAGGCCACCGGCAACGTCGGCCGATGTTCACCGACTTTCAGCTCGGTCTTCGAGAAGCGAACTTTGCCGGTCAGTGCCGCCCGGCCGTAATCCTTGGCCTGCTCCCGGCTGCTTTGGCTATAGGGCAAGACACTGTCCGGGCCACGACCGCCGCCACCGTCAAGGCGATAGGCGTATTGCGCGGCCGCATCGAGACCGAACGCCAGCGGCCCCTGGGTGTAACCGGAGGTAAAGCGCAGGTCAAAGCCCTGGCTCCAACTGCCATCGCGCGAGGTTCTCGGGTTGTCGCCCTTGAAGTCGCGGTCGACATAAAAGTTGCGCAATCCCAGGTTCATCTGGCTGTCTTCGACAAAGTCAGCTTGCGCAGCCAACGGCATCATCACGCCGATCAGCCCCATGGCCTTCAGGTTTTTTGCAGCAGAGTAAGCGGACCGCGGCACAGCCGCGTGCATAGGATTCATGGACACCTCTACACATTTTTATTGTTGTTGTAGAGGTTCAGTATCCGCAGTCAGCCCACAGGCCGTTATCGTCTGCGCGTGACGACTAGCTGCGCAGCGCAGGTATTGCAGGCGTTCTACTCGATAGCTTCGTAGGGCAGCCCCACGTAGTTTTCGGCAATGTTGACCAACCCTGCGTGGGAGTTGAAGAAATACTCGCGGTCGGCCTGCTGCATCTTCTGGTCCCACGCGTCCTTGTGCTCGCCGAAGTCGTGCAACAGGTTGGTCATGAACCAGCTGAAACGCTCGCCCTTCCAGACACGGCGCAGTGCCACTTCGGAGTATTTTTCCAGCAGGTCGGTACGCCCCTCCCGATACACCTTGACCAGGATGCGATACAGGTAGCACACGTCCGAGGCGGCCAGGTTCAAGCCCTTGGCACCGGTTGGCGGCACGATGTGGGCAGCGTCGCCGAGCAGGAACAACTTGCCGTACTGCATCGGCTCGACCACGTAGCTGCGCAGCGGCGCGATGCTCTTCTCCAGCGAAGGGCCGGTCACCAGCTTGTCCGCCACCTCGTGTGGCAGACGTGCCTTGAGTTCACCCCAGAAACGCTCATCGGACCATTCTTCGACCTTGTCGGTTAGCGGCACTTGCAGGTAGTAACGGCTGCGGGTCAGCGAGCGTTGACTGCACAACACGAAACCCCGGTCGTGGTGGGCGTAGATCAACTCGTGGTTGACCGGTGGCGTGTCGGATAGCAGTCCCAGCCAGCCGAAAGGATATACGCGCTCGTAGTGGGTAAGCACTTCGTCAGGAATGCTCTTGCGGGCGACCCCGTGGAAGCCGTCGCACCCGGCGATGTAATCGCAGTCGATTCGGTGGGTTTGGCCATCTTTCTCGTAGGTGACGTAGGGGCTGTCGCCCTTCATGTCGTGGGGCTGCACGTTTTCGACCGAATAGATGATCGGGGCACCCAGGGCGCTGCGGGCCTCCATCAGATCGCGCGTGACTTCGGTCTGCCCATAGACCATGACAGTCTTGCCACCGGTCAGTGTCTTGAGATCGACATGAATACGCTTGCCGGCCACCAGCAACTCGACGCCCTCGTGGACCAGGCCTTCGGCATCCATGCGTTCGGATACACCTGCTTCGCGCAGCAGGTCGACGGTGCCTTGCTCCAGCACCCCGGCACGAATTCGGCTGAGGACGTAGTCCGGTGTCTGGCGTTCGACGATGACGTTGTCGATGCCGGCGTTATGCAGTAATTGGCCGAGCAGGAGTCCGGAAGGACCAGCGCCGATAATAGCAACCTGAGTTTTCATTATTTTAATCTCTGATATGCGATTTCCAACCGTTTGCAGATGGCGGCCGGATTATTTTGTTTTATTTACATCCTGCATTTTTACTGATGAAACTTGCAATAAAAGGTGATTTTTCAGGGTAAAATTGCACTTTTACAAATTTGGTTCGATTATCGAACGACCACACACACTGTACGTTTCCGTCCTCAAGGGTGCCGAACACGATGAAAAAAAGTGTCAATAACATCCCGGTGTTCAAGCTGTATGGTGAAAACAAGGCGTGGTCCACCCCGGACTTGCTGCACTGTGAATCCATACCCAAACGCAGCAGCCTGCACCATTGGGAGATCAAGCCGCACCGTCATGCCGACCTGTTCCAGTTGCTCTATGTGCAACGCGGCCAGGCAGTGGTCGAGATCGAGGGCAAGCGTAGTGACGTGTTGGAAGCGGCCATCCAGGTCATTCCGCCGCTGACCGTGCATGGTTTTCAGTTCTCGGAAAAAATCGAGGGTTATGTGCTCACCCTCGGCGCGCCACTGGTGGCCAAACTGGAGTCGCAATTGGGCGCGCCGTTGACCGTCCTGGCGTCTTGCGGGTGCTACCCGGTTGGGCGCGATCGTCGCTATATCAACACTCTGTTTGCCGCCCTGCTGGAGGAATACGAAAGCAGCGCACCGGCGCGCGACGTGCTGATGCACTCATTGGTCAGTGTGCTGATGGTCTGGACCAGCCGCCACAGTCAACTCAGCACGCCGCCAAGCAATCGTGGCGAACGCGACCAGCACTTGCTCAGCCGCTTCATCAAGTTGGTAGAGCAGCACTACCGCGAGCATCTGTCGGTGGAGGTGTTCGCCCAGCGCATCGGTCTCTCCAGCGTGCACCTGAACACCCTGTGCCGCGAACTGGCCGGGCAAACCGCGCTGCAGATCATTCACCAGCGCCTGCTGCTGGAAGCCAAGCGTAATCTGACTTACACCAACATGAGCATCAACCAGTTGTCCGACAGCCTGGGCTTCAGTGACCCGACCTATTTTTCACGCTTCTTTCGCCGTCTCGCTGGCCAGACACCGAATGCCTTCCGCCACGGCGTCGAGCAAAGCGGCGCGTGAACCGTCACGAACTTTGCGCACTCAGTCGAATTTTCTTAACAAGAAGCGTCACAGGTCGCTGCAACCATTAGCAGGGATAATCCATCTTATTGATTTAAAAGGAATAACAATAAAATCCAAGCTGGCATAATAGTTGAGTAGGACAACCTTGCGCAGGCAACAACTGCGGTCCACCACTCATAACAATAAGGTTGTCCTCCCATGCATCACAGACTCCCCCGCTGCACGCCCCTTTCGCTCAGCGCAGCCCTGTTGTTGGCCGGCAGCGCCTCACTGGCCCAGGCTACCGAAGGCGGTGTGTCGTCCTGGCCATTGGGCATTGAAATCTACGGCATGGGTATCCTGCCGCCGCCTGGCACCTACGGTCAGGTTTTCGTCGGCGACTACCTGGCCGATACCCTTCGCGACAACGCGGGCGACAAGGTGGCCGACATCGACCTGCGCGTCACCACCATTGTGCCTCGGTTCATCTGGGTCACCGAACAGCAGGTCCTGGGTGGCAGCCTGGGTTTCCACGCTTTGCTACCGCTCAATGACATGCGGCTGAACATCAAGAACGGCCCGCACGACCACAAGCGCGGCATCGGCGACGCTCACCTCGGCCCGGTGGTCGGGTTCCACCACAGTGACAAGTTCCATACCGCAGTGGGTATCGACTTCGTTCTGCCCACCGCCAGCGAATATGACAAGAACGACCTGATCAACCTCGGCACCAACTATTACACCGCACAAGCGGTGTATGCCATGACCTACATGGACCCCGAGGGTCTCAACGCCGATGTGCGCCTGATGTACGATTACAACTTCGAAAACCAGGACACCCACTATCAGTCCGGCCGCGAGCTGCACGCCGACTACACCCTTGGCTGGGGTTTGGGCAATGGCTGGGTCCTCGGCGTCGGCGGCCACGCTTACAAGCAGGTGAGCGATGACCAGTGCAGCGCTTCCCACTGCGCCGCCGCAGCCCAGGTCGATGCCGCCGATGGCAACCGTGGCAGCTCCTTCTCCATCGGCCCGGCGGTGCAATACGCCAGCCGGGACGGCTGGTTCCTCAGCGCCAAATGGCAAGATGAATCCGGTGTTCGCAACCGTACCGATGGCCAGGCCTATTGGCTGAAGTTCACTTTCCCGCTCTAAGCCCTGTCGCCAACAAAAATGCCCCGTGAGCATCGAGCCTCGGGGCATTGGGTTCAACCCGGCGCTAGCTTCCCTTGAGGCGATAGCTGACCTGGGCGCGACTCATGCCAAGCATCTGCGCCGCCGCGGTGATGTTGCCACCGGAGCGTTCCATGGCCAGGCGTACCAGGTGCAGTTCGATTTCCGCCAAGGGTGTATTGAGCACCCGTTGGCTTCCGGAAACGAAGGCCTGCAGACCTTCCAATACCGGCTCGCGTAGTGCGTCTGTGGTACCGCCCTCTTCGATGGGTGACCCTGCCTTGCCGGCCCCCTCATCACGGCGCTCGCCAGCCGACAAGCGCCCCTCTGGCGTCAGGCCGATGGCCATTGCCATCAACGGCGCGCCAATCTCGGCCAGATGCACGATATCAATGACCTCGCCATCACCGGCGGATATCACGCCACGCTCGATCAGGTTCTGCAGTTCACGAATATTGCCGGGAAACCGATAAGTCAGCAGTGCGTTGACCAGTCTGGTGCTGAAGCCCGCCAGCCGACGTCCGTGACGCTGGCTGAAATGACGCAGGAAGTAGCTCATCAGCAGCGGGATATCTTCGCGGCGCTCGCGCAACGGTGGCAGATGAATAGGGAACACATTCAGTCGGTAAAACAAGTCTTCACGAAAACGTCCCGCCTCAACCTCGCGACGCAGATCCAGGTTAGTCGCGGCGATGACCCGTACATCCACCCGGATCGGCGCCGTGCCACCGACGCGCTCGATTTCACCTTCCTGCAAGGCACGCAAAATCTTGCTCTGCGCACTGAAGCTCAACGTCGCTATTTCGTCGAGGAACAGCGTCCCGCCATGGGCCCGTTCGAAACGACCGGGACGCGAACGCTCAGCGCCGGTAAAGGCGCCGCGCTCGACCCCGAACAGTTCGGCCTCCACCAGGTTCTCCGGCAAGGTCGCGCAGTTGAGCGCCACCAGCGGCTTGTGCTGCCTCGAACTGGATTGGTACAGCGAGCGGGCGAACAACTCTTTGCCGACCCCTGATTCCCCGGTCAACAACACCGTCGCCTGAGTCGGTGCGACCCTTTGCAGCAATTGAGTGGCAACCACGAACGCCGCCGAAATGCCCACCAGCGGTTTGCCATCGGCGGGCTCCTCCAGTTCGGCAACGGTGGTTTCGGTGCCCGAGGCGTAGGTGCTGCGACTGAGGAAGTCGCTCGGGTCCAGATAGGCCAGGTCGGCATCGATGTCGTCCCACTGATCGGCCGGTTTGCCAACGATACGGCAGGCCGGGTGCCCCATCGAGCGGCACTCCTGCTCGCGAAAGACCACCAGGCGGCCGAGCAACGACGAGGCGTACCCGCTGGCATAACCGATCTCCATCCAACAGGCCGGTTCGCCGCCCAGGCCATAGGCTGCAATATGCTCGTCGTCTTCGAGTGAGTTGTGCCAAAGGAACTCGGAATAGAAGTGTCCAATGCCAGAGTCGATTTCGAAACGCACCACCTCGACATTGACCATGCCTTCGAGCATGTGCAGCCGTGGTCCGGCGCTGTACAGGCTGGTGTCATCACCCTCCGGCCATTGCTCGCTGACCTGGGCAGCGTCACGCGCACCGGCTTGCCAGCCGATTCGCGTAAGCAGGCCACGTGCCTTGTCGAACCCCAGCGCCTCGATCAGCTCGCGGCGGATGGCCCCGAACGCAGAACCTTGCAGCAGCATCATGCGCTGGCCACACAACCACACGCTGCCGTCTTGAGGAGCGAAGGCCACCGTTTCCGCCAACTGCTCAGCAGTGGGAAAGCCGCTGCTGCCAAACTGGCTGGCGCGGTCGACGATCAGGCGCTTCTGCCGGCCAAGCATCTGCTTGAGAAAATCCTCACCGGCAGAGCGACCAGTCTTGGTGTGCGTAGTACGAGTCATGGGCAGTCAACAAGAGGCAGGTAGGTAACCTGTGAGTATGCCCAGCCCTCCAGCGGGGTCAATCCGCTTGCGATCGACTCCACTGCTCCTTGTCGTCCGCCTGCTCGATAACCGCACAGTTTCTGATGACGCTCACCTGGCGTCGAGCTTTCAACAGCGTGCGATTTTCTCTGCATAAATTTGCGCACAACTGCCTTCCAGTCCGCGCCACAGGCAGGATTCAGCGCGACCACAGTACAACTTAACTTATTGTTTATTAAGGAAATATACCTATTAAACAGACATGGCACGATAAATGTTAACAGGCACCTCTGCACATAAATAAAAAAAGAGGTGACCTCGTCATGACCACTACCCCTTTCATTCGCCCTGCCTACCAGAACCTTGAATTGCAGCCACTCGCCGGACAATGGCGCGCCGGCAGCGCCGGTCGAACGTTGGACGTGTTCGACCCTTTCACTCAGACACGCTTGCTGCAGATCACCCAGGCCAATCGCGAAGACCTCGATGCCGCCTACCGCAAGGCGCGCGTCACCCAGCTCGATTGGGCCACCAAAGGGCCGGCCGAACGGGGCCAGGTGCTGCTCAACGCGGTGAAAATCTTCGACGAGCGTCGTGAAGAAATCATCGATTGGATCATCCGCGAGTCTGGCAGTACGCGCATCAAGGCGCAGATCGAATGGGGCGCCGCGCGCGCCATCACCCTGGAGTCAGCCAGCCTGCCCAGCCGCGTGCATGGGCGCATTCTTGCCTCCAACATCCCTGGCAAGGAAAGCCGCGTCTACCGCACCCCCCTGGGCGTGATCGGTGTGATCAGCCCGTGGAATTTCCCCTTGCACCTGACCGCACGCTCCCTCGCACCGGCCCTGGCGCTGGGCAACGCCGTAGTGGTCAAGCCGGCCAGTGACACCCCCGTCACCGGCGGCCTGTTGCTGGCGCGCATCTTCGAGGAAGCCGGCTTGCCATCTGGCGTGCTCAGTGTCGTCGTCGGTTCCGGCGCGGAAATCGGCGATGCCTTCGTCGAGCACCCGGTCCCGGCGTTCATCTCCTTCACCGGATCGACCCAGGTCGGCCGCAACATCGGCCGCATCGCCAGCGGCGGTGAGCATCTGAAGCACGTTGCCCTGGAACTGGGTGGAAACAGTCCGTTCGTGGTTCTGGCCGATGCCGACGTCGAACAGGCCGTCAGTGCCGCCGTGGTGGGCAAATTCCTCCACCAGGGGCAAATCTGCATGGCGATCAACCGCATCATCGTCGAACAGCCGCTGCTGGAAACCTTCACCCGGCGATTCGTCGAGCGAGTCAAGGCGCTGCCCTACGGCGACCCGAACAAAGCTGAAACGGTGATAGGCCCGGTGATCAACAGCAAGCAACTGGCGGGCCTGCAAGAGAAGATCGCCACGGCCCAAGCCGAAGGCGCCACGCTGCTGGTTGGCGGTGAAGCCCACGGCAACGTCCTGCCGCCGCACGTGTTCGGCAACGTCACCGCCGACATGGACATCGCCCATGAAGAAATCTTTGGCCCTCTGGTCGGCATTCAGTCTGCCCGTGACGCCGAGCATGCCCTGGAACTGGCCAACAGCAGCGAATACGGACTCTCCAGCGCCGTATTCACCTCCAGCCTGGAGCGCGGCGTGCAGTTCGCCCGACGCATCCACGCCGGTATGACCCACGTCAACGACATCCCGGTCAATGACGAACCCAACGCGCCGTTCGGCGGTGAGAAGAACTCCGGGCTCGGTCGCTTCAACGGCGATTGGGCGATCGACGAGTTCACCACTGACCACTGGATCACCTTGCAACATGCGCCAAGGGCGTATCCGTTCTGAACTGCATGACGCCTCCCATGAACCCACCTGCCAATAAGAAAATGGAGTACGAAATGTCTTCACTCCTCAACAGCTCAGCTGTGAAACGGACCCTGTCTGCCTGCCTTGCCCTGCCCTTTATCGTGCCGGCTGGGAACGCCGCCGCCGATGGCGACGGCGTCTGGAAAGGCGGGGAAAACGTCTATGCCAAGGTGTGCGGCCACTGCCACGAAAAACAGGTCGGCCCGCAAATCACCGGCCGCCAGCTGCCAGCGCAGTACATCACTGCGATTGTGCGCAATGGATTTCGTGCCATGCCGGCCTTCCCTGCCTCGTTCATCGACGATAACTCGCTGCAACAGGTCGCCGAGTACATTTCCAAAACGCCTGCCCCGGCGGCCAAGCCTTGAGGAGCCTGCCATGAACGTCGAACGTCGCACGGTACTGAAGGGCTTGGCATTGAGCAGCCTGGCCGGCATAGCCGTGACCAGCTCCTGCCTGAGCATGGCCGGTAGTGTTCTGGGCGCTCAAGCCCAGCCTGTCTTGCCGACCCTGGTCCTGGTCAACAATGAGGTGGCCGAGTCGGTCTTCCTCCAGGGCGTCAACACCAGCCGGGGGGGCAAGCAGGTCAAGGTACAGCGTACCGACCTCAGCCTGGACTTCATCCTGGGTTTTGAAAAACGCCTGCGCAGCGGCCAGCCGCAACGCATCATCGGCCTGGTCGACGATGCCAGCGCCGCATTGATCGTCGACTTGGCACGCAGCGCTGGCGCGCGCGTGCAGTGGCTCGGCCAGCACCGCGCCACGCCCCACGCTTCACAGCACCGTCTGCTCAGCGCCGAAGCCGCCAGCGGCTGCGCCCCCCAACTGGGCCTGAGCCTGAACGCCTGTGGCAGCGGCTTCAGCCTGACCGAACAGCGTATGCACAGCCTGCAAGCGCCGTTGCAAGCGTCTGCCACCGCCCGCAACAGAGACAGCTCAGACCAATGGGCCGCCACGCTGGGCTACACCCTTGCAGCCCTTGGCACCACCAGCGACCGGCAGGCACCACTGATTGCCCGCCGACCCGTGCCGCTTACCGGCAATTTCGTTTCGTTTTCGATCGAGGCTTGAAGGAGCTAATCAAATGACTGAGCAAAACAACAAGACCCTGCTCCCGCGCGGCGTCGACAGCGCAAACTTCGAGCAAGCCATCGCCAAGTTCCGCAAACTGCTGGGCGATGACAACGTCCTGGTCAAAGACGATCAACTGATCCCCTACGCCAAGATCATGATGGCCGTGGACAATGCCGAGCACACGCCATCTGCCGCCGTCACCGCCACCACCGTCGAACAGGTGCAGGGCGTGGTGAAGATCTGCAACGAACACAAGATCCCGGTGTGGACCATCTCCACCGGTCGCAACTTCGGTTACGGCTCGGCAGCACCAGGCCAGCGCGGACAGATCATTCTCGACCTGAAGAAGATGAACAAAATCCTCCACGTCGACCCTGAACTGTGTACCGCCCTGGTCGAGCCGGGCGTGACCTATCAGCAGCTCTACGACTACATCCAGGAACACAACCTGCCCTTGATGCTGTCGTTCTCCGCGCCGTCGGCCATCGCCGGCCCCTTGGGCAACACCATGGATCGCGGCGTGGGTTACACACCCTACGGCGAACACTTCCTGATGCAGTGCGGCATGGAGGTTGTGCTGGCCAACGGCGATGTGTACCGCACCGGCATGGGCGGCGTAAAAGGCGACAATGCCTGGCAGGTATTCAAGTGGGGCTATGGCCCGACCCTGGATGGCATGTTCACCCAGGCCAACTACGGCATCTGCACGAAGATGGGCTTCTGGCTGATGCCAAAACCTCCGGTATTCAAACCGTTCGAGATCAAGTTCGAGAACGAATCGGACATCGCCGAGATCGTCGAATTCATCCGCCCGTTGCGCATCGCCCAGGTCATTCCCAATTCGGTAGTGATCGCTGGCGTACTCTGGGAAGCCTCCACCTGCAACACCCGCCGTTCCGACTACACCAGCGAGCCGGGCGCGACCCCCGACGCGATCCTCAAGCAAATCCAGAAAGACAAGAACCTCGGCGCCTGGAACGTCTACGCCGCGCTGTATGGCACCAAGGAGCAGGTCGACGTCAACTGGAACATCGTCACCGGCGCCCTCAAGCAACTGGGCAAAGGCCGGATCGTCACCCAGGAAGAAGCGGGTGATACCCAGCCGTTCAAGTACCGCGCCCAATTGATGTCCGGCGTGCCTAACCTGCAGGAATTCGGCCTGTACAACTGGCGTGGCGGCGGCGGCTCGATGTGGTTCGCACCGGTGAGCCAGGCCCGGGGCAGCGAGTGCGACAAACAACAGGCCCTGGCCAAGAAGACCCTCAACAAACACGGCCTGGACTACGTCGGCGAGTTCATCGTCGGCTGGCGCGACATGCACCACGTCATCGACGTTTTATATGACCGCACCAACCCTGAAGAGACACAGCGCGCGAACGCCTGCTTCGCCGAGTTGCTGGATGTGTTCGAGAAGGAAGGCTACGCCGTCTACCGCGTCAATACCGCCTTCCAGGATCGAGTCGCGCAGAGCTACGGCCCGGTCAAACGCAAGCTTGAACATGCCATCAAGCGTGCACTGGACCCGAACAACATCCTGGCGCCGGGCAAGTCGGGCATCGACCTCGCCAACCCATTCTGATTGCGCTTGCGGCTCCGCCAGGACTGTCCTGGCGGGGCTTTTTATCGACAGGGAACACAATGACCTACACACAATTTCTGGTGGCCGCCGCGCTGGTGCTGGCCGCCCCTCTGACACTGGCCCAAGGCGACGTCGCTCAGGGCCAAGCCCTGTTCAAGACTCAGTGCGGCTTCTGCCACAGCCCCGAAGCGGGCAAGAACCTGATGGGGCCGAGCCTGCACGGCGTATTCGATCGCACCAGCGCCCAGGCCCCAGCCTTTACCTATTCCGCCGCCCTGCAAGGCGCCAGCCTGAAGTGGGACGACGCCAATCTGGACAAGTGGCTGACCAGTCCTGCCAGCCTGGTGCCGGGCAATGTGATGATGTTTGCGGGGCAGGCCGACAGGCAGAGTCGTCAGGATCTTATTGCTTATTTGAAGAGTTTGAGGTGAGTAAATCAAGCGTCGGGTCATACATCTGGGCATTGCGCCCATCCCCGTGTTGGCGTTGTTGGGGAGCCTTCACAAGTGACCTGAGTTTGATTTTGATCAAACTCTCCATTGCTTTGCCAGCTAGACTGAAAATCAACACGACGTAATAAGTCGAGGTTGTACTTCATGTACTGGTTCCATCGTCACCGCCGCAGCCTATTGCACCTTACCCTCGCGGTATGGGTGCTGGCTGTGGCCGTGATGGCAATCCAGGGGTGTCTGGTACAGCCGATTCACAATTTGGCCGCCCCACACACTATCGAGCAGTATGTGGTGGATGGTCATGCGCTCCACGCCAATGGTTGCCTTCAAAACTGTGAAGACACTGCCACGGCGATAAAACCTTCATTGCAGACGCCAGCAGCGGATCCTGTCCACTTGGCCGCCCTGTTACTGCTAACAGCGGCAGTCCTGATATTGGTGCTTGATCCTGAGCAAAAATCCTCTCTGGCCACCCTTGTACTAAAACGTCCCGCGCCACCAAAAAGCCCGGTACGGCTGACATTCGTCCGTTTCAACGATTAGCCCCCCCCTGTCTCAGAGTGGCAGAGCACAGGTTGCTCTGCCCTGCTGCAGCGCTTTTTCGCGACCAGGCCATTCTGCTTATCCCTCACAATCTCAGGAGTTCATCATGCAAGTGCATTCTAAATGGGTTCTGGCTGCCGTCCTGGCTAGCAGTGCATTCATGGTCTCTGCCGAGGATGCCCATCACCCGGCCGACTCAACCGTGAGCACTGCTCCGGCATCGACGGCCGTGAACAATGCCATGACCGAGCAAATGCAAAAAATGCAGGCTGCACATGACAAAGCGGCAGCGGCTGAAACGCCAGCTGAGCGCCAGGCCGCCTTGCAGGAAGGCATGAAAGCGATGAAGGACAGCATGTCCATGATGAGCAAGGAACACAGTGCAATGGGTTGCATGGGCATGTCTGGTGCGAAGGACGGCGCAGGCAAAGGGATGATGGACATGATGATGCAGATGATGGACCAGCAGTCGTCCATGATGGAAATGCCAATGAAAAAGTAAATGTGCGGTGGAGCCGCGGAATGTTCTGGGCCATGGGCGCTTTACAGTTCCTTACAGCCAATTGAGCTAACAACTCAGGTACAGAGCGCCTTACCCTGCTTGTAACTAGCAGCCTGCCCACTTGTGCAACTGTTTATGCCCCACGACCAAGGTGATCATCAGCAAAGGCACGAACGGTAAACACACCAGGCAAGTGAGGAGTACCAACCATGAGCCATACTGAATCGGCCTACGGTCTCTGGTCGCTGGTCATTATCAACTCATTAGTGTTTATCTTGTTCGCCTTCAGCTTCACCCGGCCCAAGACGCGCCGCGATTGGCGCTCCTTTGGCATGTTCTCGGCGTTCCTGGTGGCACTGTTTACCGAAATGTACGGTTTCCCGCTGACTATCTACCTGTTGATGCCCTGGCTCGCTCGTAACTTCCCTGGCATCGACTTCCTCTCGCACGACGCTGGGCATCTGCTCGAAACACTGATGGGCTGGAAGGTCAATCCGCATTGGGGGCCATTCCACATTTTCAGCAACCTGCTGATCGCTGGCGGCTTCTGGTTATTGGCAGCCGCCTGGCGTGTGCTCTACGAGGCCCAAGGTACTGGGCAGCTAGCGGTCGACGGGCCCTATGCGCGGATCCGTCACCCGCAGTACGTCGGTTTCGTGCTGATCATGTTTGGCTTTTTGTTGCAATGGCCCACGTTGATCACCTTGGTAATGTTCCCAATTCTCCTACTGGTCTACATCAAGCTGGCGAAGCGGGAAGAACAGGAGATGCTTGCACGATTCGGCGATGCCTACCGCACTTACCGTGAACGGACACAGGCATTCCTGCCTTGGTCAGCCCGCCGCAGTCCCTCCCCTACTGGCGCCCCTCCGAACTCAGGAAAACAGCCATGAACGCCCCCTGGAAAACCGGCATTTCCTTGGCCCTGACCATGGCCATTTCCTACAGCATCTGTGCGCTGCTCTATGCGCTATGGCCGGTGCAGGGAATCGCCTTTCTCAACGCCTTGTTCCATGGACTCGACTTCGGTCGCCTGCAAGCTCCGCAAGACTACGGTGTGGCGACTTTCGTCGGGCCGCTGCTGGTCTTGAGTGTATGGGGAGCGATGGTCGGCACCTTGTTTGCGTGGTTGTCCGCCAAGCTCCATGGCAGGCCTTGATAGGCGCTTCGAATCAGGAGGCCGTGATGAACCAATCACACATGCAGCACCAACAGGCGCTGGCATCAGGAAAAATGGCAAAAGATCCGATCTGCGGGATGATGGTGGACAAGACCACCGCGTTGTCACGAGAACGTGGCGGGCGCAGCTATTACTTTTGCAGCGATACCTGCCTGCGCACCTTCGAGTCGCCGGAAAATGAACTGAAGGCGATGAAAACCCGCGTGACTATCGCCCTGACCGGGGTACTGGCCTTGGCACTGCTGCGTGCAGGCGCCTTCATTGCACTCGCCGCTGGTGCCACACTGCTGACTTGGGCGCCGATCCCGGCACTCCCCTGGTTCACATGGGGTATATGGCTATTCCTGCTGGTAACACCGGTGCAGTTCATCGGTGGCTGGGGTTTCTATAAGGGGGCGTGGAACGCCATTCGCACCCTAAACATCAACATGGATTTTCTGATCGCCCTCGGCACGTCCGTCGCCTATTTCTATAGCGTCGCGGTGTTGTTCTTCCCAGACGTCCTGCCGGTCAAGGTGTCCGAACGTGACGTCTATTTCGAGGTGTCGGCGGTCATCATCGCCTTCGTGCTGCTGGGCAGGTACATGGAGGAGATCATCAAGACAAAATCCTCAGCCGCAGTACGACGCCTACTTGATCTCAAGCCTGCGATTGCGCACGTGATTCGTGATGGACAGGAGGTCGACTTGCCCGCTGAAAACGTCATGGTCGGCGAGTTTTTGGTGGTCAAGCCTGGCGAGAAGATCCCCACCGATGGCGATGTCAGTGAGGGTCAGTCAACGGTCGATGAGTCCATGCTGACCGGCGAGTCGATGCCGGTCGACAAACACCCGGGCAGCCCGGTAATCGGAGGTACGCTCAATGGCAATGGCGTGCTTACTTTCAAGGCGAGCAGGATCGGTGCCGACACCGCACTGGCGCAGATTATCAAGATGGTCGAGGAGGCGCAGACCAGTACGGCACAGATCCAGCGGTTGGCTGACCAGGTTACCGGCTACTTTGTGCCGGCAGTGGTGGCGGTCGCGTTGTTGGCCCTTGTCGGCTGGTCTCTTGTGGGGAATTTCCCACAGGGGTTATTGGCCTTTATCGCGGTCCTGATCATTTCCTGCCCCTGCGCATTGGGCGTGGCGACGCCCGCCGCGTTAATGGTCGGTGTTGGCAAGGGCGCCGATAACGGCATCCTTATCCGTGGCGGTGAAGTATTAGAGCGGGCTGAAAAACTGAGTACGGTAGTGTTCGACAAAACCGGCACCATTACCCGAGGAGAACCCAACGTAACCGATGTGATCTCGCTTGGGACCGCGATGGAAAACGAGGTCTTGATGCTCGCCGCTGCCGTGGAGTCCGGTTCAGAACATCCGCTCGGCGCAGCGATAGTGCGCGCCGCACGGCATCGCGGCATCAGCCTGCCGAAGGCGACCGGCATCAGTGGGATCGCCGGTCACGGCATCGAAGGCAGTATCGACAGTCGCAAAATCTGGCTGGGCAACCGACGTTTGTTCGCCCGCCAAGGCATTTCGACCGAGGCTGCCGAGGAGCACCTCATCGGCCTGGAAGCCGATGGCAAGACCGCGATGCTGGTCGGGGTCGACGACCGCTTGCTCGGGGTAATTGCTGTGGCCGATACCATAAAACCTGAAGCGGCTGAAGCCGTTGCGGCATTGCAGGCCAGCGCCATCAAGGTCGTGCTACTGAGCGGCGACAACCACCGGACTGCCGAAGCGGTCGCGCGGCAGGTCGGCATCGAGCGAGTGATTGCCGAGGTCTTGCCCGACGACAAGGCCGCAATGATCCGTCAATTGCAAAGCGAAGGGCAGGTCGTGGCCATGGTTGGCGACGGTGTCAACGATGCACCTGCCCTGGCCACCGCTGACATCGGCATCGCCATCGGCTCGGGTTCCGATGTCGCCAAGGAAACTGGCGGCATCATCCTGCTCAAGAACGATGTACGCGACGTGGTCACCGCGATCAAGCTGTCGCGCGCAACCATGGTCAAGATTAAACAGAACCTGTTCTGGGCATTCATCTACAACAGTATCGGCATTCCAATTGCGGCCTTTGGCCTGCTTAATCCCATCATCGCTGCCGCCGCTATGGCGCTCAGTTCCTTGTCGGTAATCGCCAACTCCGCGCTGCTGAAACGTGCCCGTATTGGCTTGAGTCAGGAGGTTACATAATGAATCGCGAAGTTCTGATTATCTGCCTCCTGGTGAGTGTTGTGGGCATCGCCACCGTGCTTTACCTGCTGGGGTTGACCGGAAAATCGTTTGTCATAGCAGCGATTTTCCTGCTGTGCCCGGTCGTGGTCGGGGTGCAACTTTTCCGAGGTGTCCGCCAATTCGACAAGGACATGGCCGGGGCCAATCGGCAACTGAAAAGGAAGAATCTGCCTTGATACTTTATGCGACTCACCACCCTGAATTTCCGACGCATTGGACACGTAAACCGATGCTCTGGCTCGCTATGCTCACACCTACGATAGCGCTTCAGCAAAATTGGAAGTGGCCTTGCGTCATGACCCTCTCTCCCGTTCCCTGCAAGGAGTGCCATCATGAATCAACATAACTTGCCCCAGCACCGCGCAAGGGGCACCCACTGGTACTTTTTAGGCTTCCTGGCCATCGCCGGCTATTTCCTGTTTGCCGAGCACAGGGCTCACGTCCTTCCCTATCTGCCATTCCTACTGTTACTGGCCTGTCCACTGATGCATTTTTTCATGCATCGTGGGCATGGCGGACATAAATACGGTGAGAGTAATGAACATGCCAATTGCTGTGGACATCAGCACACCAGCGCTCGCAATGGCCAAGAGGCGCACGATGGTCTACCCGATAATCAGACGAAATATCCCGATCGCCCTGCATGACGATTCAACGTCTGTCCGTAATGCCATGAAGCCAGGTGCGCAGAGCCAGGGCGTCGGCTTGAACGCCTGGTTAGATGCACAATACGAGGCGTGTCCACAGTTCGAAGATCGATTGATGACCTAAGCCCGAACGTTTTAGATAACTGCGAGCACTCCACGAAACGCTTCGGCCTCCATCTCCACGAGACTGGAAGATGTACTGCCCTCATGCTCCAGCAGGAATCGTTTGACGAGCTGAAATCCAAGGGAATAGCCCAACCATCTTGGGAGGTCAGATGCACCGAAGAACCACGCGTCGTGGCCATAATCCTTGCGACTCCAGTAGCTTGCCGCCATTGCGACATGGCGTCGAATGTCAGACACATCGAGGCGCTCCCATGGTTCAGGTAAACCACCACAGACTTCCTGCGCAAAAGCGCCCGCCAGTCCCTCCGAAACAAGCGCTTCACCTAAAGACGATCCATAACCTGGCCCATCCCATCGGGCGGCATGGTGTAGCTCATGTGCAAACATTCGTTCGAGCGACGCTTCCTGGTTGGCTCTGAAAATGTCACTTGCAGGATCTACGGTCAAAAAAATAAGGCCTGGTTCCGGCGTATATCCCAGATGCCCCTTTTCTGGAATGACATGAGTGCCAGCTTTCACGATCACATCAAGTGGGCGCAACGGCATCAACGCACTTGCCTTTGCGTAGGTTGCTAACAGGCGGGTGTGAAGCCAATCACGGTGATCGATAAGCGCGCCGCGCGCGTCGATGAAATGGAAATTTATGGATGTCATTATCATGCCTCCTTGCATAAAGCCTTGGGTAACGCGATAAGTCGTCAACTAGATTGCGCTGATCAGCCCTGTTCCGACCGACCGAGTTGAGTTCGTTTATTGATCAGTATGAAAATGCGAGATCGCTCCAAACATTAACACTTGGCACCCTTCGCTTCTGTCTACGTTTTGCGCCGGAGAAACTTCATGACTATCGACTGGCTCAACTTCACCCCCTGGTCATCCCTCGCGGGCGGCGCTTTGATCGGCTTGGCGGCCAGTCTGTTCGTGGTCGCCAACGGGCGTATTGCAGGCATCAGCGGTCTGATCGGCAGTCTTTTACAGCGTAGAAGCGAGGGGGTGAGTGAGAAAGCACTGTTTCTCCTGGGCCTGCTCATCGCGCCGCTGCTATGGGGCTTGTTCGCCACGCTGCCGCGAATTGAGTTCCACAGTGGCTGGTTCGGACTGATGGTTGCCGGTGCATTGGTGGGCATCGGCACACGGTACGGTTCCGGTTGCACCAGTGGCCATGGGGTGTGCGGCATATCGCGCCTGTCGCGGCGATCGATGGTTGCCACTGCGTGCTTCATGTTCAGTGGTTTCGCCACGGTGTATGTCTTGCGTCATCTGCTGGGGGGCTGAACATGATCAAACTGAGCGCATTCATTGCCGGCTTGCTGTTCGGCTTCGGCCTTCTGTTGGCAGGCATGGCCAACCCGGGAAAAGTATTGGCGTTCCTGGATCTGACCGGTGCCTGGGATCCTTCCCTGGCGCTGGTCATGGTTGGAGCGATTGGCGTCGCCATTGCCCCCCTGACCTGGGCACGCCGACAATCCAGCTCGCTGCTGGGACGGCCAATGCAGCTACCGGTCAAGCGTGAACTGGACCCACGCCTGATTGGCGGCAGCCTGTTATTCGGCATTGGTTGGGGAATCGCCGGGATCTGTCCAGGTCCTGCTGTAGTCATACTGCTGACCGGGCACTGGCAAGCCATCGTATTCATGCTAGCCATGCTGGCTGGCATGCTGTTGTTCACTGCGCTGGAGTCCCGGCGCAGCCATTGATCGGTTGGCTGCCATGAACGGTCGGTGGCGCGACCACTGCTGCAGCGTTGGCCGGCGGGAAGATGCGTTCGCCATAGAACCCCTTCGGTATCTGATAAATATCAAGGTTGTTTTTGACAGCCCTGTTAACTAGTGAAGGGTCACAGGCGATCGTCATGCTGAAATCCGTCATGTTGGCGAATGCGGGCTAACGCAAATTCCGCAATCGGTTAACTCAGAATTGGGTTCAGCTCACCCCCACCCAAGGCAGCCATACATGAAAAATAGCAAATTGGCCGTGCTTTTCTTCGTCGCATCCCTAACCCCCGCATGGGCCCTGGCAGCCGAGCCATCTCAACCGACCCAGACGCAGCAACAAACGCCAAATGTTGCCGAGTTCGATAAACAGATGGCTCAGGCGCAAGACACCTTCAAGAAGATGCAGGCACAGATGGAGAAAATCCAGCAAACCCAGGATCCCCAGCAACGGCAGAAGCTCCTTCAGGAGCATTGGGAAACGATGCAACATGGGATGAGCATGATGAATGGCATGTGGGGGCCGGGAATGAAGGGCAAAAAACACATGATGGGTGGCGACCACATGATGAGTGCTGACCACACGATGGGCTGGCACGACTACTCGAACCTGACCCCGGAGCAAAAGAGTCAACGCCAGTACATGATGGAAAGGTACACCGGGATGCAACAGATGATGATGGATCACATGATGTGGCATCAAAACTACATGCAGGGGCAGCCGCCAGCCAAGCCCGGCCAATAAGAACAGCGCAATTACCGCTGTACCGTCGAACCACTGCATCTCGGTTACCTCGGCCCTGAGCGGTTCGACGGCAGCAACCTCTGGGGTTACGACAAAGCGGGCAGGACGACTGGGCGTGAACAGGCAGTTGCCCTTCCCGTCTTTCGCCGGACTGTCGAAAAAGCAACATGAAGTGAATCTAAACGTCGATCAAGCGAGGTGCCTGGTGCGAATCGATGATTGGAATCATGCCAGATGCCTGATTGTCCGCGATCCACTTCCTGGCCAGCTCCACGTCAAAGTGCCAGCCGTGGGCTTTTATCAGCACAAGCGCCGCACCGGTGATTCGATAATGCCCGCACTTCGGACAGGCCCTCTCCAGATAATCTTCATCAGCATCAATTGCCGTTGCAGGCCCGTTGCAAATCAAGCAAGTCATGAGCTTCACCTGTTTGGCTGATTGCTCAAATGTAGCTGAACTCAACACCTGATCCTCACGGCGTCTGTAGTTCATTTTAGGCTACGCCTTGCGTTCAAATGTTCGCCTTGGGGACTGGCTGATGGATGAATGAGTTCCAGGCCTCACAAACATCGCGATGCCTCTGAACGGCCAGATCCCAATCGATCCCCGCCATGTCTCGTGATGAAACCAGCAGCATCATGCTTGTAGTTGAAGCATCCAACTCAAGCAGCAGCTCCGCTCAACTTGCTCTGGCTCAGCTACAAGGAGCCGTAAATTCAGGCAACCTTTAATGAGTCGACATGCACTCTCCCATAAGCCATCAGCTGAAGATACTCTCGCCATTTTTGGAAGGCTTGCTGCTGCCTGGTGGAGGCCGCGATCCACTCTGCGCCACCGATTAGCTCGACCGAGATGGCCATCATCTGCTCAATAGCAAGATCAAGTTCATTTGCGAGCTCACGCCCATTCGGCAAATCGAGGATTAGCGGTCGCATAAGGAACCTTTCTTTTTTTGGGCTACTTCATCGACTTGCCAATTGGCTGATCGTGCGTGAGCCCTGACGAACGGTTAACTCCCCCCTGTTCAACCCAATGCCGACCGCCGTGCGCGGCGTGGAGCATTCAATGAAAAAGAACTCATTAAGATGGCTCGAGGGCTGTCTCGGAAGAACTTGGCAGGGGTCAGCAGCCGAACTTACGTTTCAAAACTGGAACGGGGTCAAAGAGCCCGACTTGACTTGCCTAGTTCCAGCCAAGCCAGGCCCTTAGGTGGCCGGGATAGCCCCGTGCAGGGTCGCAGCTGTCGGCCAAAAGGGGCCAAAAGTGACCTTTTAAAATCAAGTCGACAAGGCAACCCGCCCTATCCCGGCAAACTCGACTTCCACTTGCACCCCGGCCGATGCCCAGTAAATACCGGTCCAGCTACCACAAGCCACCAGGTCACCGGCTCGCAAAGGGTTGCCCAATGCCGCAGCGTGACGCGCCAACCACGGCAGCGAACTCAGCGGCTCACCGAATGGATGGCTGCCAACGCCGACGAACTCAGGCTTCCCGTCTACCCGCAACACCGCCTGTTGTCTTGACCAATCCGGCATTTCCCCCAGCGTTTGCGGTGCACCGAGTACCAGCGCGCGGTTGAGTTGCTGGTCGGCCAGCCGAAGCAGTGGCGCGGCCTGAGCGCCCTGCAGCCAGCGCGTACCACACAGTTCGATGCCCGGCATCCAGACATCGACCGCCGCACGTGCCATGGCCAGATCCGTGTGCTGGTCGAGGTCGCGCAACAGGCGCACGATCAGCTCTCCCTCGATCCCGAAACCAAAGGCATCGCCCGGCGGAACCTGCCAACCGCAGGGGTGTATCGCCATTGCCGGTACCCCGGCGGCGCTGATCAGCCCTCCCGGTGCGCCGCCCAGTTTCCAGGCCGCTGGCGGCCCGTCGGCGAACCAGCCGAGGGCATCCGCGACCTGATGCTGCACGGCATAGGCTTGGGCTTCGTTAGCCAGTTCCATGGTTGGCAACGGTTGCTGGCGCCCCTCACGCCAACCACGAATCAGGGTGGCGGCGACCTGCGCGACCGCACTCACAATGGCAACTCAGTCTTGCGACGGCGCACTTGCGCCGGCGCCGGGCGCTCGCACGGCAGAAACCGGCCCCGACCCGCCTCACCGCGTGGCTCGCCGTCCCAGACCACCTCACCGCGAGACAGGGTCATGGCCGGCCAGGCGCTCAGCGTCATGCCGGCGTAAGGCGTGTAATCGACGTTGTGGTGCAGCATTTCGTTGCACAGGTGCACCGACTCTCCTTCGTTCCAGATCACCAGGTCGGCATCGGCACCGATAGCGATGCTGCCCTTGCGTGGATACAACCCATACATCTTGGCGGCATTAGTGGAGGTCAGCGCAACAAAGCTTTGCGGGGTAATGCGCCCACTGCGCACGCCTTCGGACCAGAGCAATGCCATGCGGGTTTCGACACCGGGAATGCCGTTGGCGATCTGGTCGAACGACACTTCTTCACCGTGAGCCTTCTTGCCATCAGGGCCATCGAAGCGAAAGGGTGCGTGGTCTGACGAGAAAATCTCGAACGAACCGTTCTCCAGGCCATCCCAGATCACCTGCTGGTTGGCGGCATCGCGCGGCGGCGGGCTGCAGACGCACTTGGCACCTTCGAAGCTGTCGTCACACCCCAGCGAGGCGGCGGTCAGGAACAGGTACTGCGGGCAGGTTTCGGCGTACACCTTCAACCCCTGACTCTGGGCCCAGCGAATCTGCTCCACGGCCTCGCGACCCGACACATGCACGATCAGGATCGGCACATCCACCAGCTCGGCAAGGGCGATGGCGCGATGGGTCGCTTCGCGCTCCACCAGCATCGGCCGCGACGCGGCGTGATAGCGCGGCGCAGTCAGCCCGGCCGCCAGTAGCCGCTCGGTCAGCCAGGCGATGCAATCGCTGTTCTCGGCGTGGAGCATCACCATGGCGCCCTCGCGGCGCGCGACCGACAACGTCTCGAGAATCTCCCGGTCGCCCAGTTTCAGCGCATCATAGGTCATGTAGATCTTGAACGATGTATAGCCCTCAGCAATCAAGGCCGGCAGTTCTTCACGCAGCACCTGCGGGGTGGGATCGGTGACGATCAGGTGGAAGGCATAATCGATCACCGGCTTGTTCCCCGCCCGACGATGGTAGTCATCGACGGCAGAACGCAAGCTTTCGCCCTTCTGCTGACAGGCGAACGGGATGACGGTGGTGGTGCCACCGCAGGCCGCCGAGACCGTGCCGCTGAAAAAGTCGTCGGCCATCACCGAGCCGTCGCCGGTCGGCTGGTCGAGGTGCACGTGGCTGTCGATGCCACCGGGGGTGACATGCCGGCCTGCCGCGTCGATTTCCTGGTGACCTGGCGGCAGGTCCAGGCCAAGGGAGACGATGCGCCCATCCCGAATGCCGATATCGCTGGTAAACGTGTCCGCGGCGGTTACCACGCGGGCGTTGCGAATCACCGTATCGAAAAATTGCATATCAGGCCGCCTTGAAATGACTGTGGTTGAGCGAGCGTGATTGCCACGCAATCAACCGCGCTCAAGCCAGGCACGGGCGATCTCTTCCCGCGTGGCAAACCAGACACCACCGTGTTGCCTGGCATACTCGATGAATTGCTTGATCGCCCTTACCCGCCCGGGATGGCCTACCATGCGCGGGTGCAGCCCGATCGACATCATCCGTGGCCCTTCAGCGGATTCCTCATACAGGACTTCAAAGCTTTCTTTCATGTACTCGAAAAAGTCCGATGCCTGGGAAAGCCCTGGAGAATTCCAGTAGCGGAAATCGTTCACATCAGCGGTGTAAGGCACCACGAGGTGCCGCTTGCCCTCGACCTCGACGAAGTAGGGAACATCGTCGTTGTAGGCATCGGAATCGTAAAGAAAACCGCCCTCCTCGGCGACCAGGCGCCGTGTGTTGACGCTGGCGCCATAGCGGCAATACCAACCAACAGGACGCTTGCCACAGGTGCGCTCGAAGGACTCGATGGCCAAGCGCATGTGTTCACGTTCCTGCTCTTCAGTCAGGCGAAACACCTCTTCCCAGCGATACCCGTGACTGCAAATTTCGTGACCACCGGCCACTGCAGCGCGAGCAACATCGGGATTCTGCTCAAAGGCGACAGCGCAGGCATGAAACGTTGCTCTTACCGATTGCTGATCGAGAATATCCAGAATCCGCCAGATCCCCACGCGCGAGCCGTACTCATACATGGACTCCATCGCCAGATTGCGTGTGCCGTCGGGTATTGAATAGCTACCCCATTCGGTCATGGACTCCTGGTCCGGGTCGCCCATGGCGAGCGAGCGTTCGGAGCCTTCTTCGTAGTTGATCACCAGGCTGATGGCCAATCGTGCGCCATTCGGCCAGGTGCCTTGCGGGCGTTTTCTACCGTAACCCACTAAATCGCGTGCAGGTGAAACCATCGGGATCGTCTCCTGAAGTGACTGGTTAAAAAGTACGTAGCGAAGGTAGCGACTTAGCAGTCGATCTCTTTCAGTCGGTCATGACTGAAAGTGCTATCCGATTGCCACTCGCTAAAGGCCAGCCCCATGGCCAGGGATTGCGCAATACAGAACGACGCGGTAAGCGAACGAAAGCCCAGCAGTTCAGCGTCGTTAACCTCAATCACGGTATCGGCCATCTGCCCGATGGGGCTCAGAACGCTGTCAGTGATCGCCACCAGCGTCACGCCAGCCTGGCGCGCCTGGCGACAAGCCTCAACGGTGTCATTGGCGTACGGCGGAAAGCTCACAGCTATCAATAAATCATCATCGGCAATGGCGCTGACCTGCTCAGGCAAGGTGCCGCCAGCACCGCTGATGTGCACGGTTCTACGGCCCACACGACTCAATGCGTAGCTCAGATATGCCGCCACCGGAAAGGCGCGACGCATGCCGATAACGAAGGTGGTTCGCGCCACTTGCAGATGAGCGATGGCCGCTTCGATATTCGCCTGCTCCCCCCCTTCAGCCAGGTGTTCCAGGGAAACGATATTGGCCTGACTGAATTCGCGCAAAATCGCGCCGACGTCACTCGGGTCCTCCAGCAACGTCTCACCGCCGTAGTGTCGAATGCGCTCACTGCGTTCGCTTTGGGAGTCGGCAGCCTGTTGCAGCGGTGCACGGAACAGCCGCTGCAAATCCTTGAAACCTGCAAAGCCAAGGGCCTGAGCCAGCCGGATATAAGCGGTGGGCGCGATACTCGAACGCTTACCCAGTTCGGCTACCGTGTTGAGTGCGATCTCATGCGGGTTGTCGATCAGGAATCGGGCAGCATCGCGCAAGCGACCGGTCAGGTGTTCGTGCTGTGCCGCTATACAGTCACGCAGCTCTGCAAGGGTTTCAGGTAAGGCCATGATGAAGGCTCGTCAAATTAGAAGGGTGTAGGCCTGTCAACGCAACGCATCGATTGCTTGATCCAGCGCAGTGATGAGACGGTCGACTTCTTCCAGCGTGTTGTAATGCGCCAACGACACACGCACTACCCCGCCAAACCGATCAAGCCTAAGGGCTTCGATAAGCCGTCGCGCATAGAAGTCACCAAAGCGAATGCCGATCCGGTGCTCATCGACCCTGCGCACAATGGCCTCCGACTGACCCCCCTCAACCACGAAACTGATCGTAGGTACCCGATTGCGGATATGTGCCTTGCCAATAATGCGAACGCCCTCGCGCTGGCGCAAAAACGCTAGCAAGCGCTCGGCAAGCAAATCTTCCTGCACCTCGAAGGCATCGAACGCTGCCTGCATGCACTTGCGCTCGCTGCCTTGGGCGCCAAGACGGGTGCTGATGTCGAGCAGGTAGTCGGTGATACCGATGCAACCGAATGACAACTCGTAGTTGACGTTGCCCGGCTGCAATTTGTAAGGCACCACGTCCTGGCCGATGAAAAAGTGGTTCAGGCTCGGCAGCTCAAGCAACAAATGACGACGCCCCCAGAGCACGGCAAAGTGCGGGCCGAACGTTTTATAGAAGCTGTAGACGTAGAAATCGGCACCGCTGGCCTGCACATCCACCAGTCGGTGTGGCGCATAAGCGACGGCGTCCACGCACAACCTGGCGCCCACTGCATGGACACGCCGCGCCACTTCGGCAACCGGATTGACTGAACCAAGAATATTCGAGGTGTGGGTCATCGCCACATAGCGGGTGTTGTCATTCAACAAAACCTGCAGGTCATCCAGCTCGAGTTCACAACTGTCGGGATTGACTTGCCACACACGCAAGGTCGCGCCACGGCTTTCGCACAACTTGACCCATGGACCGATGTTCGCTTCGTGATCGCAATTGGTGACGATGATTTCATCGCCTGGGACGATTGACGGGGCGATGGCGCGACACAGGATTTGCAACAAGTGGGTGGTCGATCCGCCCATGATCACTTCTTCGGGATGCTCGGCGTTGATCAATTGCATGACCGAGTGACGTGCCTGCATCACTCGCTCGCCAGCGTCGACGGAAGCCTGGTAGGACGCGCCCAATTGCACACTGTTGTTGAGCAGGTAATCGCTGACCCTTTGCGCCACGGAGCTCAGCACCATCGAACCACCGGCGTTATCCATGTAGGCAAAGCCACCGGCCAGACCTGGAAATTGCTTGCGAACGTAATCGATATCGAGAGGATTCACTCTACTTTCTCCAGCCGGATTCAGTGATGCAGGATGGCCTGCAGGAACGCTTGTGTGCGTGTTTCCTTAGGTGCGGTAAAAAACGGTTCAGGGATGTTCTGCTCAACAATGCGTCCGCTTTCCATGAAAATGACTCGATCGGCGACCCGACGGGCAAAGCCCATTTCATGAGTGACCACGACCATCGTGACACCGGAGCGAGCGAGGTTTTGCATGACATCGAGCACCTCGCCAACCATTTCCGGGTCCAGCGCGGAAGTCGGTTCATCGAACAGAATCGCCCGAGGTTCCATAGCCATGGTGCGGGCGATTGCCACACGCTGCTGTTGGCCGCCAGACAATTGGCTGGGGTATTTGTGCGCATGATCGGCCATGCCGACCTTGACCAATAATTCCTTGGCCCGGGCATGAGCATCACGCCGACTCAACCCCCGCACCCGAATCGGCGCCAGCGACACATTGTCGAGAACACTGAGGTGCGGATAGAGGTTGAAACTTTGAAACACCATGCCGACTTCGCTGCGGATGGCGGCCAGTCGGGGTCCGTTTTCGACCCGCTCACCTGCCACACGGATATGGCCTTGCTGATAGTCTTCAAGCAGATTGATGCAGCGGATCAAGGTCGATTTCCCCGAGCCGGACGGGCCAAGAATGACCACCACTTCACCTTCTTCAACCTGCAGGTTGATATCACTCAACGCTTTGAAGCTGCCGTAGTACTTGTCTAGCTTTTCGATGTCGATCAATGTGCTCATGCGGTTTTTCCTCCCGAGGCATTACGGCGCTCAACCCAGCTGACCATTTGCACCAACGGCAACAGCAGCAACAGGTACAGCAAGGCAGCCCCTACCAGCGGTGTCGGGTTGGCAGCCAACGCCTGCGCCTGGGTTGCCTGTTTCAACAAGTCAGGCATTGCGACCACCGAGGCAAGCGCCGTGTCTTTCATGACGTTGATGCAATTGCTCGTCATGGGCGGCATTACGATGCGTATGGCCTGGGGTAAAACGACGTCGCGCATGGTGTTGAAAAAGCTCATGCCTTGAGATGCCGAGGCTTCAAACTGGCCACGGGGAATGGCCTCGATACCCGACCGAAAAATCTCCGCGCTGTAAGCGCAGGACACAAGCGAGAGCGCACTGGCAGCGGCCGCAAAAGACGACAGTCGGATACCCACAAAAGGCAGTGCGTAATAGATCAGTACCAGCAAAACCAGCAATGGAATGGAGCGCATGATATCGATGTAGATACGTGCCAGCGCCCGAACGGGTGCGTAGGAATACAACCTCAACAGCGCCAGCAACAGCCCACCCACGAGGCCCAGGGCAATACTTACCACTCCAAGCAGAATGGTGACGCCCAGACCACGCATCATCAGCGGAAGTGACTCGATGAGCACATTCCAATTAAAAAATGTCTGCAAAAGATCCATGGGATACCTCGGTCAATACAAGTGGCGAACGGGCGTCGCCACTTTCATGCAACAGCAGCAAGGCTTACTTGAGAACAGCGGTCACTTGCAGAGTGCTCGAGTCTTTAGCCGCGTCGGTGCCGAACCATTCTTTGTGGATCTTTCCGAGTGTGCCGTCTTCTTTCATCTTGCTGATGATGTCGTTGACCTGATCGCTCATCGCCCAGCCTTTGGCGTGCATCAGCGAATAGCGCTCACCGGTGGGAATGCGAGCGACGATGGTGTATTGCGGCTTGTCCTTGATGTAATAGAGCACCGCGGGAATGTCGCTGAGGTAGCCATCGATGCGCCCGGAAGCCAAATCAAGCATGGCCGGCGATAGCCCCTCATAACGCGAGACGTCGGCGAACTTGTACTCGTCCATGTGTTGGCCAATCCACATGTCACCGGTCGAACCCGTATCGACGCCAACGACCTTATTGTTCATATCAGCCAGGCTCTTGACCTTGGACGTGGTCAGCGCAGTAAGGGACTGATCGCTGTCGAAATAAGGCTGTGCGAAGGCAACTGACTCGAGGCGTTTAGGGGTGATGGTGATGGAGGAGATAGCGATCTCGACACGCTTGGATTGCACGGCACTGAACAGGCCATTGAATGGAATATTGACGAACTCGACGCTTTTCCCGGCGCGCTTGGCCACCTCTTTTACAACATCGACCTCGAAGCCGACGAACTCCCCTTTGGCGTCCTGGAACTCCCAAGGCACGTTGCCAACGTTAGCTCCTACCGTCCAGTCAGCTGACCAGGCCGGCAGTGCAACGGCGGCGGTCATGAATAATCCCAACATCACTTTCGCTTTCATGTTTGCTCCCGATTGTTTGTTTTTTTAGGTGCTAACAGCGGTTGATCTCGTGCAACGTGGGATCGAGAGTAAATCAGTGGATTATTTATTTCAACAAATCGTTAATGTGAATTTTTTACTCCATCGCTGCCTTCAGTTTTCTCAAGCGTCACGTCCAAAGGGCCAGTTCGGTCAGAACCGACCAAGGTGGCCACGCTCACCAGACCTCGCGGAAGACAGAGGACTCCGGGCTCAGATTTCAACATCTGGCGGCAATCGCCTATCATCCAGCAAGGCCGTGGTCGCAATCACACCTGTACATCTGCTTCATTCCCCGACTAAGCCTGTCCAAGCGAGAGGGGTTGCTGTCGAAATCAACACTTCACGACTAAAAACAGTTGATAACAATTTGCTGAAATTATAGTTATTTCACAAACTAATACTGCCAAGCACAATTACAAAACATTCCAATCTGCGCGACACTCAAACTACAAAACCATTACTTCGAATCGCTATAGAAAATCCAACAATCCTTCACATCCCGCCTATCTACACTTACGCATACCCAAACTCGAAAACACTAAGAGCACCAACTTTACGCCATCAGCGAAAATTCTTGGCGACCCGATACCACCTATCGGTAAACGGGCAAGGGCATCCATTAACACATTGCGTACCAGTGATTTCCATACATAATCATCCAGCGACATGAAACACATCTAATCATGCATTTTCATATCAACCAGAAGGTGATCACATGGCACACTGGAAGCCGAGTGCAGCAAATGATCTGATGGCGTTCGCTGCAAACCATAACTTAAATGCAACTGTTGGAGCCTTTCAACTCACTGTGGATACATGGGCAGACAATCTCCCAGGATTCGCTCACCGCGTGTTTCCTTTCGGTCAATATCGAGCGGAGGTCACCGGGAACGCGGGTCAGGTCGATAAAATTGAATTTGATTTATAATTTTTAGATTTCCGACAACAATCGGTCGATGAACGAAGGATACGAGGTGATCACATGGCACACTGGACCCCCACTGCAGCTAATGATCTGATGGCGTTTGCCGCTAATCACGGCCTGACCCCCCTAGTAGGCGCCTTTCAAAACATGGTGGATAACTGGGCAAACGCGCTTCCCGGACATGCAAATGCCTCATTTCCATTTGGAAACTATCAAGCGGAGGTCGCTGGGGATACCGGGCAAGTACTCAGAATTCAATTTGATATGTAAATTTGTTTCTTCAGGAATGAAGGTTACGATTGATCCAGACGTCCAATCCGTAACCTTTCAAAGAAGACTCACATTACCCTGATTAAAAAATTCCTGCACATAATCGCCGGATGCAATGTCTTCCTCATGGATTTCCAGCAGGCGCAAGCCTCCAAAACTGACCGCTGTAATCTTCCTTTGTATCGCCCATGAAACCAGGGAAGAAAATATCAGGATTATTGTACGTATCCAGAATCTTCAAATCGCCAAGCGTTGCATTTGCAAGACGAAACCAGCCACTTTCATCGGTTTTTAGGCAACGCCACCAATAACTCTTCGCTACCGCCCCACCCGGCCCCTGCATCACGCGTTCCACTTGCGCCTTATTATCGAGTAAGAATATTGCCGGCTGGCCGGTATCGTTTCTTATGCGACTTTCAATACCCCACCAACCTTTTCCATATCGATGAAATCGCCATTGCTGGGACCCTGCTTCGTCATAATTGACCTGATCATTTTGTTGAGCACGGGGTTTCATGATGGTCTTGGCATTGTGTTGCGGGACCGTGGACACCTGCCCTGGACGTTGGGCCGTGAAAACATAGCCTTTGTCGGATAAAAACGAGTTGGTCATCAAGTACCATTTATTTTCATCGAGTGGACAATTTTCATAATAATTCGCCCCGGACAAATAGCTGTCCTGTGCAGGCATATCGGCAAGAAACTGGCGGGCACGCTGAGAGATCTCGTCCCAGGCATTGACGCCGACTTCGAGGTCCAGGTCGTACAATTGAGGAACTCCGGCGGTTCCCGCGGGCAAAGCAACGGTTTTGCGTAGATAAGCCAGATTCGAGGTCAACATATTCCACCGGCCTACCATTGTCCCCATTGCCAACCCCACATCCTCCATTTTGGGACCAATGTTTACCCAGCTTGAATCAGGCGGGTTGTTTTTCCTGTACTGGCCGATGACCGTATCGCTCGCATTTTTGAATGCCATTGACTGTTGATTCACCTGCTGGCTGAGTTCGTTCAAGGTGGTCAACTTTTTGCTCACATTATCGGCTGCCTGATCGAATTCGCTGCGCGCGGCACCG
The DNA here is from genome assembly GCF_058791355.1 of Pseudomonas sp. EB271-G4-1. NCBI lineage: Bacteria > Pseudomonadati > Pseudomonadota > Gammaproteobacteria > Pseudomonadales > Pseudomonadaceae > Pseudomonas > Pseudomonas sp. EB271-G4-1. The sequence goes on along the minus strand of NZ_JBYTEO010000009.1, from coordinate 58,618 downwards.
GTGTTACTCGACAGATTGGCAACCGCGGTTTGTAATCGCAACAGAAGCGGTTTCATTTCGCCCGAGGCCAGTTCCGTCGCCAACGCCTGCAACTTCGAAAAGGTCGTCGAGCCCCATACCTGGCAACGGGAACGAAGTTCGTTGTATCCCCCCAGTTGGCTCAGGCGATCATTGAGGGTCGCTTTTACCCCCGGCTCATCCAGGCACACCAGAAATGCAAATTGATTGATGTTCGACCACATTGCCACGGGCAGGGCGAACAGTTGACTGGCTTGCCCCGGGGAAAAATCAACGGCGGCGTTTTCCGCCCCTGCGTGGCGGGACACCTCCGATGCCAACCCCACAGTCACCAAGAGTGACAACATGATTGATCTGAGGGTCGAGTTGCGTCGATGCATGATAATTCTCCCGCTGAACCCGTGAATCGTCCTGGTAAACCAGGCGACTCACAGGCTCATGCCTTTACATGCAAGCCAAAGGATTGGCTGAGTCTTGACTATGTTTGCGGTAACTTCTGTTCTTCAAAATGCGCCACCAGGTACGAACTTTTGCTGACCTCGTAATAGTTCTGCCCATTGTGCGGCTTGGTTTCTCCGTCGATGCACCAGCCCGTATGCACATAGTTGCCATAACGTTCTGGCACGCTGACCCGCATTTTCTGCATGTCCTGGAAAACGCCAACGTAGTTACCAAGCCCACCGGAGCAATCACTCATGTCTTTGAGGTTGGTCGTGATTGGAATGGCCAGCGCTGGCAGGGTGCTCACACAGATGATTTTCTGGCCTTTCGGCACCTCGCCAGCCTCTGACGTAATCTGCAGCCGTATCTCCTCCAGCTCGATTCTGCATTCCGGTGGACTGATTTCGACGGTCAGTTCAAAGTCTGAAAACACGCCTGGACGAAACTCCGAGAGCGTAATACCTGCACCGGCCGCATCACTGTTCAGAAACTGTGTCAACAGGTTCTCCTGCCTGTCCAGGGTGGGCTGCCACAAGGCCTTGCCCTGAAGAATGCCGATCTCGTTTGCGATCACCCAACCCTCATCGGCGGTCTGGCCCCCCCTCGTGTTGAAAACCACCCTGGATTGTTGTCCCCGATCCTCTTCACGACCGCCCTCGGGTTCAAAAGCAAACAATTTGCCCTGTGAGCGCACCACCGATTTGCCGCAGTGGCTGACCTTGAACGTGACAGAGTCGGGAAACGCCTTGCCCAGTTTCCTGCATTGGACCTTCACCACCTTGATGTTGCCGATACGTTGTTTCTCGCTGGTCTCATCGATCTGACGCAGCCGCGTCAGCGACAGTGGAATGGTGTTTTCGACAATAGATTCCCTGATTCTGCCGTTTAGCTCATGCAGCTGCTCCCTGGCTAACGTCACGATCTTCGGCGCTTCCTTCAACAGGCGTCCGGAACCTGAAGCTAATTGACTTGCCAGGCGTTTACCCATATCCCGCAAGGGTTTTTCGTACACAATCGTCAGGAGTTCAAAATCGTCCTGCGTCAGCATGCTGTCCTTGAAGGAGACGGGTTTGTTGAGCAGTGCCTGGAGTTTCTTTTGTTCATCCTCGCCGAGATTATCGATCCCGGTAATCTGGTCAGACGGTTCGAGCACATTCTGCAAACTCTCAAAGAGCTTCTGCGCCCCCTCATCCAGCTTGCCCCACGGCTCGACGGTGTAATATTCATAAGCCTTGACGACGTAGTAGAGGAACTGCATGAGGGTTTGATGCGCCTCGTGACTGATCGACTGCACGTAAGCGATCGCCGCGGGGTCCAGGGCATCCCGACTGCCGCCCAGCTGACTGCCGAGAACGTTGATCGCCAGCAGGTTGTTGGATATCTGATTGCTTTGTTGACCAAGACTGGTTTTCAGCGCCAGCAGTTGGGTAGCCAAAGCCGTTTTGCGCAGGTTCAGTACCGCCAATTGATTGGTGACGTCCTGAAACTCCTTGTCGTTGAGCATCAGTTTTGCCAGCGTTTTATCCCAGGCGCTGTTCAACTGTGATCGTGACACCATCAATTCGTTGACGGTTTTACCGATGGATTCCACGCCGGCAGCTATTTTTTTAACTTGTTCAATGCCCTTTTTCACTTTCGCGGCATTGTCCTTTTTCGCCTTCTCAACCAATACCTGCGACTCTTTCAGGGCGATCTCCTTTTTCTTGATGTCGCCCTCGACCCTGGTGACCTCACCGGACTGGCTGTTGTAATCAACCGTGTTTTTATCCAGCTCCTTCTTCTGCTGCTCCTCAAATGACTTGAAGCCTTTCAGAAGCTGCTCCTCTTCCTCCTTCTTGCGCTGTCCACGGCCGTACAACAACAGGTCACGTTTTTTATTCAGCAGCTCTTTTTCCTTTTTCACCAACTCGTCGTGTGCTTTCTTCTTCTCATCGTAGGCACCTTGCAAATCGTCTTTTTTCTTCGACGCAGCGTCGGCCTTGTCCTTCAGTTGATTGATGTCCTTTTTCGCATCCAGCAGGGCGTCATCCATCCCCTTTGCAGACTGCTCCACAAAATTGTCAGAGTTGGATGTCACGAAATCATTGACGCCGCTTTTCAGCTTGCCGAAGGCACTGTCCGTGAAGCCTCCCTCCTTGACGAAATCACCGGCCACATCGAAGACGGTTCCGACCGCGCCTGCAGCCATCTGATAGGGCTCGGGAAGCGGAATCGCTTTAGCCACCGCCGCGAAGATCTTGAAAGACGCCGAGATGATCGCCATCTTTTCGGCCTCACCCGTCAGGTAATCCGCGTCGTCGCGCAATCTTCTTTCTATTTGCTCCAGAGGCTTGAGGAGCTTTTCCTCTATCTCGACATTAAGTTGCCGCAATGCCTGGATGGTCGTGATGACATCCGCCCGAGTGGTGATCAACGCTTTCTGTGTGGTGTCTGTGTTCTTTGTCAGAAGCCCCAGAAGATTCTGCACGGCTGCCTGACGATCCTCCTTGGCCTGCCAGGCCTTTTGCAGGTAGTAGGCGGTGTAAATCTCCCCTATGGAGGACCTCAAGAGGCTCTGATAGATTTTCACCGCACTTTCCAGCGACAACATGGGCACCCAGCCTGGAGGATTGCCAAAGTAGTCGACATTTTGAATCGCCTGCTCCACCAGGCTCGACACTTCATCTTCCAATTGCAAAAAGGCATCGTCTTTGTCTGTTATTGGAAGCGCCTGCAGCACTTCCAGGTAAGGGCTGAGGAATTCGCGAGCCAGATCGGTATTGCCGCTGGCGAGCGCATTTTTGGCAAACTGCACGGCGGTTTTCAGGTTGATGGTCGTCAGCCAGGGACTTACCCGCGCCTGCTCGATCGCCGTGCAGCTACCGGCAGTGCCTGCTGGCTCCCGAGGTTCAGGACCAGCAGGGCCATCCGGGCCTGCTGTTGCCTGATGTTTTTCAATGGTCGGCACAAGCTCGACCTTGCCGTTTACTTCTTTGTTCTCAAAAAGAAACCAGTAGGCCGTGTCCGGAGTTCCTCCCCACCCGCCTTTGGTTGAGGTCATCCGGGTACCGGACATGCCTCCAGACAGATCGGTATAGGACGCCACTTGATCGGGCAGCGTGCTGCAAAGATTACCCCCGGCGCCTCCAGTGCCTGGTCTGCCCGGTATCGGTCCTTTACCGCCCATACCTGGGCCGTCCTTGGAGCCTGCACTGTCAATGAGTCGGCCATCGACTTTCAGCTCTGCGTAGACGATGCCCCGGGACTGATCGAGCGCTGTCGCCGGTTGATAGTCCTTGTATTGACTCCATTGCGGCGCCGCCACCGGCGAACCACCTACCTTGCGATTGGTATAGCTGAACAGGCCATCCCACTGCTCCTTGGTGATACAAACCAGATGGCGTTGGGTGAAGGAAAACGCCAGATCGCCTTCATCGGGGTCCTGCCCCTTGCCTCCCACCGCACGCAAGTGCCTTGTCGATTCTTCCTCAGTGGTGGCGAAGCGTTGTACGTACAGAAAGATATCGCCGGCCTTGGCGCCATCCAGCCCGTCCTTGGAGAGTGTGCCTCGATACTCGGTCGCGACGGGCTCGGTATCGAGGCAGGCGTCAGCGCCCTCGAAGTAAAGCTCGCGGCAATAGATGAAAACATCGGTCTGGGGGAAATGAACCCTGGTTTTTATCACCAGCGTATCGGCATGAATACACAGCTCCTGAATGTCCTTCTGGCCAGCATAGGTTTTCAGGAACCCGCTGCGGTCCAACTCGTCCAGTTCGATTTCGACACCGGAAAGGGTGACGCGCCGCACCGGACGCGCCCACCCATTCAACGCCTTCACATCGATCGTTTGCGCACCGTGGCGAATGTATTTGATCTCTTGCGGTTTGGGAGGCTGCGTTTTGGTCTTGACGATTTCGTACGAAGGCGCCTGGTTTTTCAGATCAGTTGCGCGCCTGATTTCCTTCATCTTGCGCTGGCGCTCCTGCACCGAGGCCTGCCGATTGAGCAAGCGAGCGTAGGCTTGCGCACATTCCAGTCCCCCAGGGACGACCGCCGCAAGGCTTGCGGCCAGCGCCTTGCTCTCCTGTGCCAGGTCCTGCCACTCGGCGTTCTGCGGGGGCGAGTCCTTTGCACACCGCTGGATGAAATCGAGCATTGCATTGGCTTTCTCGCGCAGCACCGACGCTTGCTCCGGCGTGTATGAAAGGTTCAATGAGGGTGTGACAAGGACGGTGGCCATCTGAAATGCCGAAACGGCCATGAGCCAGAGCGGCGAGCCGTTTTCAAACCATTTACCCAGCAGGGCCGGGGGGACTACAACCTTGGTCTTTTGCGCCGCATGATCGTATTTGATCCAGACCCCGAGCGCCTTCCCAAGGGCAACAGGCACTTGCTCCGGCTTGCCCATCAGCGCCGCGACCTGGAAGTTTCCGGCCACCCGGGTGGCGAACAACAACAGACTTGCACCGAAGGCGCTGTTGAAATCCAGATGCAGCGTGGCCGGCTCAGGGACCTCGACCGTACGCGCCACGATGATCAGCGCTATGTTCTTCAAGGTCATGCTCAGCGTCTTGGGCACGTAGACCGTGTCGGCGAAGATGGAGATGGTCAATGGCTTGTTGTCGGCTGCCGCCAGTCTCTGTGCAACATCCGTTTGCAGGTCGATACACAGGTCCCTGAAGACCCATTTATCCGAGGATGTATTCACCTCCCGCGTGTAGCGGATGTTCTCTCTGCGAGCAGGGAAAATGCCTTTCCATGCGGGTGTGTTGCGCGCGTCATCAAACGCCGTTTGCCATACGTTCATTGCTGCGATTCCTGTCATGAAAACGCGGGAGAGCACGGGCAATCGTCTTAGCTTTGTGCGTGACCGCCCTTCACCACAGAGGGGATCTGCTCAAGCCGTTTTTTCTTCCTGTGCGGGAGGGTCGATGAAAGCGTGGGCCTGATAGGAATCGGACTTGAGCTTGCACTCCTGCCACATAGCAATGGCATTCTCCACACCAAGGTCCTTCAGATCAGCTTCCTCCAGGATATCTTGCTTGATGATCTTGCCGATCTTGTTCAGATCACTTCCAATGGCGTTCCACACACCCTTGATTTTCTGAATACTGGGCAGTGCCGCCGCTATCTTGTCCTGGATATCAACCAACCCCTTGAGGGCGACGTTGAGCGTCCCCATCAGGGCTATCGCCCGCTGCTCTTCATCTTTGAGTTGCTTGATCCTGTCTTTCTTGACGTCTATTTCGTGCTTCAACTTGGCGGCCTTGTCGCCATAGATCGACGCGACAATCAGTGCCACCCAAAAAACTATCCAGGCATAAGTCGGTGTTGTCTCGGCCACGATGCACGCGTGTTCGTACTCTTTATTCTGCTGCTCAATCTTGGCAGCAAGGCTGTCCATCTCTTTTTTGTTGGCCGCTATAAGCGCACCGTGCTTGCCATACTTGGCCTCGTATTGCTGGAACAGGTTCTTGAGCAGTATCTCGTCGTCGCTGGTTTGCTGCGCAAACTCGCTAATGTCTTTGTAAACCTCAGTTGCGCGGTCTTCGTTATCCTTCGCTTCCTTGGCAAGCTTGGTACAAAGACTGGCAATCCTGTTTTTCGCAGCTTCATTACCAGGATCCAGGAAAAGTGTGTCAATGGGCGGGATCAACGCGCTGTAGTAAGTTCTTGCGCTAGTTGCATAGTTGGAAATATCCTGCGCCAGTTGGACAGTCCTTGGAAATATATTCTCTTTCCAGTTTTTGACGTGAGGGATGATGCGCTGATAACCCGTAAGCAGATCCTTGAATTCGTCGAACGGGCCAATGTAGGGAATTTTTTCAGCTGGCCCCGTGGCCAGGTCCTTGCGCATTTTTTTCTCATCATCGGGAAGCTGCAGCACACTCATCACATAGCGCTGGATGGCATACCACTCCTGCTGACTGAGGAGAAAGGGCGAGTCTTTTACCGCAGCCAGATCTTGCGGTCCGATGTTGGGTTTCCTATCTTCACTCATCACTGTCACCTTCCAGGTTATTGATGTGTAAGGATCAATCTGTGCGGTCAACTTTTCTTAATTTCAGGCAATAAAACCACAGCCCTATCTTCAAATCGCAACCCTCGAATTGATTCTGTAAATTTGCTGTTACAACGACACAGCCCGGAAGATCAGCCATTAAGCCACGCACGAAGAAGGCGTAGCGAATACGCCGGCAAATCGCGTTCGATCAATGCCACACCGAGTACCAGAGCTTTGGAATTCCACTAAAGGACTGAGTGGAAGCAAATTAATCCTAGACGATTTCAAGCAACGCAATGTCCGAATTGAGCGACAGATGCAACTAAATGGCAATTAGCGTTCGATTTGTTATTAGGTATCCATTCGAAAGCCTAAATACTCGGGCTCGCGATTTTGTGGTATCGCCCCTGAGCAGCTGCGATCAAACGCACCGGGAAGAATTGCAGGAGGCTGAAACTCTTTATGCGACATTGCTGACGCTCTGACTTGAAACCGGGGGAACGGCCTCGCCTTGCGGCTTTTTGAGGCCGTGGAGCCAGTCTTATGGGCTCTGCCTGGAGAGATGTGGCGGATACGTGGACTTTGATACCTGAAGAAGAAAAAGCTCCTCCCTTTAAAAGATGCAATCGTGCACGCCTCGCAACCCGATGCTATTGAACACCTCACCCAGGATTAACCTATGTTAATTCCAATCCCACCCCACCAGTGGATGATCAAAATCCTCAGTGGGGGCAAAAATCAGCTCCGCGAGAAAACGATCAGCCATAAAAAAATCCAGTCACCGCTAAGTGACTGGATTTCTTAAAGAATAAATGGTCGGGACGGAGTGATTCGAACACTCGACCCCTAGCACCCCATGCTAGTGCGCTACCGGACTGCGCTACGCCCCGACTAGGCGTGTAACCTGTTCCTCACCTCGAGGAACGCTCAAGAATATATCGCAAGCTTTTGAAAACTGGAAGTATTTAAAAGCAGAAATTTATTTCTTGAGGACAACCAGCACATCTTCGAGCTCTGCAATCATCTGCCGGATCATCTGTTTGTACTGGGTGGTGTCGTCTTTGGCTTCATCGCCGGACAGGCGCAGGCGTGCGCCGCCGATGGTGAAACCCTGATCGTACAGCAGCGCGCGGATCTGCCGGATCATCAGCACGTCCTGGCGCTGATAATACCGGCGGTTTCCGCGGCGTTTGACGGGGTTGAGCTGAGGAAACTCCTGCTCCCAGTAGCGCAGCACGTGTGGTTTTACCGCACACAGCTCGCTGACTTCACCAATGGTGAAGTAGCGTTTGCCTGGGATGACGGGAAGTTCGTCGTTATGACTTGGTTCCAGCATAAGCCTCAACTCGGGCCTTCAACTTCTGCCCTGGACGAAAGGTGACCACACGGCGAGCCGTGATCGGGATTTCTTCCCCCGTTTTCGGGTTGCGGCCAGGCCGCTGGCGTTTGTCCCGAAGGTCGAAATTGCCGAAACCGGACAATTTGACCTGCTCGTTGTCTTCAAGAGCGTGCCTGATTTCCTCGAAAAACAGCTCTACCAATTCCTTGGCTTCCCGCTTGTTCAGGCCCAGCTCTTCATACAGACGTTCCGCCATCTCAGCTTTCGTCAAAGCCCCCATACGTCACTTCCTTAACGTGGCGTCCAACCTTTGTTCGAGCGAGGTGAGGATGTTTTGCGTCGTAGAATTCACCTCATCGTCATTAAGAGTGCGCGATGGATGCTGCCAGGTCAAGCCAACTGCGAGGCTTTTTCTATCAGGATCAATGCCTTTACCCTGATACACGTCAAATAGCCTGAGGTCTGTCAGCCATTCGCCTGCATTTTCACGGATTACGTCGAGTACTGCCGCGGCAGCGACGTCTTTGTGCGCAATCAGTGCAAGGTCACGACGCACTTCAGGAAAGCGCGACAACTCTTGGAATTTAGGCATTTTGCCCGAGGCCACTTCCGCCAGGACCAGCTCGAAAACGAAGACTGGACGATCCAGGCCCAAGGTTTTCGACAACTCTGGGTGGATGGCGCCAACGAAACCGACCAGACGACCTTCGCGCTCGATGCGCGCGGTTTGACCCGGGTGCAACGCAGGGTGTTTACCCGGCACGAAACTGAAGGCATCCAGAGCACCGGCAAAGCCCAACACCGCTTCCACGTCAGCCTTGACGTCGAAGAAGTCGACCGTATCGCGACCCTGCGCCCAGCCTTCCGGCAGACGGCTGCCGCACACGACACCGGCGAGCATCGGCTCTTGCTTGAGCCCTTCGAGCTGGCCGACGAAACGCAGGCCGCTCTCGAACAGACGAACGCGATCCTGCTGGCGGTTCAGGTTGTGCGACAGCGCCTTGACCAGGCCTGGCCACAAGGACGAGCGCATGGCGGCCATGTCGTTCGAGATCGGGTTGGCCAGTAGCAGCGGCTCGACACCTGGATTGAACAGCTCGAACTGTTTCGGATCGATGAAGCTGTAGGTGATCGCTTCCTGGTAACCACGGGCGACCAGCAGACGGCGCAGCTCAGGCAGGTCACTACGGGCTTCGGCCTTGGCTTGCGGTGCCAGGCGCGCCTGCGGGTAACGAACCGGCAGGCGGTTGTAGCCGTACAGGCGAGCCAGTTCTTCGATCAGGTCGACTTCCAGGCTGATATCGAAACGATGGCTTGGCACTTCTACGCGCCACTGCCCTGCCCCATCGGCAGTAACGGTCAGGCCCAAGGCGTTGAGCAGACGCTCGACTTCGGCCGAATCCATTTCCATGCCCAGCATCTGGGTGATGCGCTGGGCACGCAGGGTGACCGGGGCAATCTTCGGCAGGTGCTGTTCGCTGACGGTCTCGATGATCGGGCCGGCTTCGCCACCGGTGATTTCCAGCAGCAGGCCAGTGGCGCGCTCCATGGCTTCACGGGCCAGCTGCCAGTCCACACCGCGTTCGTAGCGGTGCGATGCGTCGGTGTGCAGGCCATAGGAACGGGCCTTGCCAGCGACAGCGATCTGATCGAAGAACGCGCTTTCCAGGAAGATATCGCGAGTGGTCGCGGTGTTCACGCCACTGTGCTCGCCACCCATGACGCCGGCGATTGCCAGGGCACGGGTATGGTCGGCGATCACCAGCGTATCGCTACGCAGGCTGACTTCCTGGCCGTCGAGCAGAACCAGTTTCTCGCCTTCCTCGGCCATGCGCACGCGGATGCCGCCATTGATTTCGGCGAGATCGAAGGCGTGCAGCGGTTGACCCAGCTCCAGCATCACGTAGTTGGTGATATCGACGGCGGCGTCGATGCTGCGCACGTCGGCACGGCGCAGGCGCTCGACCATCCATAGCGGAGTTGCCTTGGACAGGTCGACGTTACGGATCACGCGACCCAGGTAACGCGGGCAGGCGGCAGGGGCCAGCACTTCCACCGAACGCACTTCATCGTGCACAGCCGCGACAGTGGCGACTACCGGACGAGTGACCGGCGCGGCATACAGCGCGCCGACTTCGCGGGCCAGGCCGGCCAGGGACAGGCAGTCACCACGGTTCGGTGTCAGGTCGACTTCGATGCTGGCATCGTCCAGGCCCAGGTATTCACGAATGTCCTGGCCTACCGGCGCATCGGCCGGCAGTTCCATCAGGCCGTCGTTGCCCTCGCCCACTTGCAGCTCGGCTTGCGAGCACAGCATGCCGTTGGATTCGACGCCACGCAGCTTGGCTTTCTTGATCTTGAAGTCGCCCGGCAGTTCGGCACCGAGGGTGGCGAACGGGATCTTCAGGCCCGGGCGCACGTTTGGCGCGCCGCAAACCACCTGGAAGGTCTGCGAGCCATTGCTGACCTGGCAAACGCGCAGCTTGTCGGCGTCCGGGTGCTGCTCGGTGCTCAGCACCTCGCCAACGATCACACCGGTGAATTCGCCGGCGGCCGGCGTCACGCTATCGACCTCAAGACCGGCCATCGACAGACGGGCAACCAGCTCGTCGCGACTTACCTGCGGGCTTACCCAGCCACGCAGCCATTGTTCACTGAATTTCATCCTGCTCTCCTAAGAATTCGTTACGACTAGCGAAATTGCGCGAGGAACCGCAAGTCGTTGTCGAAGAACAGACGCAAGTCGTTCACGCCGTAACGCAGCATGGCCAGACGCTCGACGCCCATGCCGAAGGCGAAGCCCGAAAACTCTTCCGGGTCGATCCCGGACATGCGCAGCACGTTCGGGTGAACCATGCCGCAGCCCATCACTTCCAGCCAGCCGGTCTGCTTGCAGACGCGGCAGCCTTTACCGCTGCACATCACGCATTCCATGTCGACTTCGGCCGACGGCTCGGTGAACGGGAAGTAGGAAGGACGGAAACGCACGGCCAGTTCTTTCTCGAAGAACACCCGCAGGAATTCTTCGATGGTGCCTTTGAGGTCGGCGAAATTGATGTCGCGATCGACCAGCAGGCCTTCGACCTGGTGGAACATCGGCGAGTGGGTGATATCCGAGTCGCTACGGTACACACGGCCTGGGCAGACGATGCGGATCGGTGGCTGTTTCGACTCCATGGTGCGGACCTGTACCGGCGAGGTATGGGTGCGCAGCAACATGTTGGCATTGAAATAGAAGGTGTCATGCATCGACCGGGCCGGGTGATGGCCAGGGATGTTGAGCGCTTCGAAGTTGTGGTAGTCGTCTTCGACCTCAGGGCCCTCGGCAATGCCGTAGCCAATATGGGTGAAGAACTGTTCGATACGTTCCAGAGTGCGAGTAACCGGATGCAGACCACCCGAGGCCTGGCCACGGCCAGGCAGGGTCACGTCAATGGACTCGGCAGACAGTTTGGCGGCCATGTCGGCCTCTTCAAACAGTGCCTTGCGGGCATTGAGGACCTCTGTGACACGCTCCTTGGCAACGTTGATCAGGGCGCCGACTTGCGGACGCTCTTCTGCCGGCAAATTCCCCAGGGTCTTCATCACCTGAGTCAACTCGCCCTTCTTGCCAAGGTAGTGAACCCGGATTTGCTCCAGGGCATTGATATCTTCAGCGCTTTGCACAGCCTCTAGTGCTTGAGAGACGAGCGCATCCAGGTTTTCCATGTACAGACTCCAGATACAAAATAGGGGAAGAGCTTGAAGGCTCTTCCCCTATTTATGACGTTTAACACCTGGCCCCACAGAGGTGAGGCCCGGTGACTGTCGGGGGTACTTAAGCCAAGGTGGCTTTAGCTTTCTCGACAATCGCAGCAAACGCCGCTTTTTCGTTCACTGCCAGATCAGCCAGAACCTTACGGTCGATCTCGATGGACGCTTTTTTCAGGCCGGCGATGAAACGGCTGTAGGACAGACCGTTGATACGAGCACCAGCGTTGATACGAGCGATCCACAGAGCGCGGAACTGACGTTTTTTCTGACGACGGTCACGGTAGGCGTATTGGCCTGCCTTGATTACCGCTTGCTTGGCAACACGGAATACGCGGGAGCGTGCGCCGTAGTAGCCTTTAGCAAGTTTCAGAATTTTTTTGTGACGCTTACGGGCAATGACGCCACGCTTTACACGAGCCATGAGTTACTTCCTCTATTCTTGACTAAAATTAACGAAGGCGCAGCATGCGCTCGACTTTTGCCACGTCAGACGGATGCAGCAAGCTGCTACCGCGCAGTTGACGCTTACGCTTGGTCGACATTTTGGTCAGGATGTGGCTCTTGAAAGCGTGCTTGTGCTTGATACCGTTAGCAGTTTTCAGAAACCGCTTAGCAGCACCACTTTTGGTCTTCATTTTTGGCATGTTCGGATACTCCGCATTCAGTTGATAAACATAATCAGAAGGCCTGCCGTGCCCTGTTGATTACTTCTTCTTTTTCGGGGCGATGACCATGATCAGCTGGCGTCCTTCCATCTTAGGATGCTGTTCGACCGAACCGTACTCCAGCAAGTCACCTTCAACTCGCTTGAGCAGTTCCATCCCCAGCTCCTGGTGGGCCATCTCACGGCCGCGGAATCGCAAGGATACCTTGGCCCTGTCCCCATCACTCAGGAAACGTACCAGGTTGCGCAGTTTTACCTGGTAATCCCCTTCCTCCGTCCCTGGACGAAACTTGATTTCTTTAACCTGAATCTGCTTCTGGTTTTTCTTGGCCGCAGCAATCTGCTTCTTCTTCTCGAAGATCGATTTGCCGTAGTCCATCAGTTTGCAAACAGGTGGTACTGCATCGGCGGAAATCTCCACCAGATCCAGCTTGGCCTCTTCAGCCTTAAGAAGCGCGTCTTCAATTGACACAATCCCGAGCTGTTCACCTTCAGCCCCAATTAACCGAACCTCGCGTGCCGAGATATTCTCGTTGATCGGGGCTTTCGGTGCAGTTCGTTTATCTTGTCTCATTTCACGCTTAATAATAATTACTCCGAATCTTGGCGACCACGCCGGGAAACCGCTTGCGCGAGGAACTCAGCGAACTGGGCGACGGGCATAGAGCCCAGGTCAGCACCTTCACGAGTACGCACAGCGACAGTCTGCATCTCGACTTCCCGATCTCCGATAACCAAGAGATAGGGAACCTTGAGCAAGGTATGCTCGCGGATTTTAAAGCCGATCTTTTCATTTCTCAAGTCAGACTTGGCACGAAACCCGCTTTCGTTGAGAGTTTTTTCCACTTCAGCGGCAAAATCTGCCTGCTTATCAGTGATATTCATGATCACTGCCTGGGTCGGAGCAAGCCACGCAGGGAATGCTCCCTCGTAGTGCTCGATCAGGATTCCAACGAAACGTTCGAAGGAGCCCAGGATCGCCCGATGCAACATCACCGGATGCTTGCGGCTGTTGTCTTCGGAGACGAATTCGGCACCCAGACGCACAGGCAGGTTAAAATCGAGCTGCAGAGTACCACACTGCCAGACACGGCCAAGGCAATCTTTTAGCGAGAATTCGATCTTCGGACCGTAGAACGCTCCCTCACCCGGCTGCAGATCATACGGCAGGCCAGCACTATCAAGGGCTGCAGCCAAGGCCGCTTCGGCGCGATCCCACAGCTCGTCGGAACCCACGCGTTTTTCCGGACGAGTGGACAGCTTCATCTCGACATCTTTAAAGCCGAAATCGGCGTAGACATCCATGGTCAGCTTGATGAACGCAGCGGATTCAGCCTGCATCTGCTCTTCGGTGCAGAAGATGTGGGCGTCGTCCTGGGTGAATGCGCGCACGCGCATGATGCCGTGCAGCGCACCCGATGGCTCGTTACGGTGGCAGGCACCGAATTCGGCCAGGCGCATCGGCAGCTCGCGGTAGCTTTTCAGGCCCTGGTTGAACACTTGCACGTGGCAAGGGCAGTTCATCGGCTTGATGGCGTAGTCGCGGTTTTCCGACTGGGTGGTGAACATGTTGTCGGCGTAGTTGGCCCAGTGCCCGGATTTCTCCCACAGGCTGCGGTCAACGACCTGGGGCGTCTTGATCTCCAGGTAGCCGTTGTCGCGCTGCACCTTGCGCATGTACTGCTCGAGCACCTGGTACAAGGTCCAGCCGTTCGGGTGCCAGAACACCATGCCCGGCGACTCTTCCTGGGTGTGGAACAGGCCCAGGCGCTTGCCGATCTTGCGGTGATCGCGCTTTTCAGCTTCTTCGATGCGCTGGATGTAGGCGGCCAACTGCTTCTTGTCGGCCCACGCGGTGCCGTAGACGCGCTGCAATTGCTCGTTCTTGGCATCGCCACGCCAGTAGGCGCCGGACAACTTGGTCAGTTTGAAGGATTTCAGGAAACGCGTGTTCGGCACGTGCGGACCGCGGCACATGTCGACGTATTCTTCGTGATAGTACAGGCCCATGGCCTGCTCGTTCGGCATGTCCTCGACCAGGCGCAGCTTGTAGTCTTCGCCGCGAGCCTTGAACACTTCGATCACTTCGGCGCGCGGAGTGACTTTCTTGATCACGTCGTAATCTTTTTCGATCAGCTGCTGCATGCGCTGTTCGATGGCGGCCAGGTCGTCCGGGGTGAAAGGACGCTCGAAGGCGATGTCGTAATAGAAGCCTTCGTCGATAACCGGACCAATGACCATCTTGGCCGTCGGGTACAGTTGCTTGACCGCATGACCGACCAGGTGGGCGCAAGAGTGGCGAATGATCTCCAGCCCCTCTTCATCCTTTGGCGTGATGATTTGCAGCGTGGCGTCGCTGCTGATGATGTCGCTGGCGTCGACCAGCTTGCCATCGACCTTGCCCGCTACCGTGGCCTTGGCCAGGCCGGCACCAATGGATGCGGCGACCTCGGCTACGGAAACCGGGTGATCGAATGAACGTTGACTGCCGTCGGGAAGAGTAATAGTTGGCATGGCGCCTCCTCTCCTAGTGGTGACCCCTACCAAAGGTCACGTGGGTTGGGATGAGCCAGTACAAGATCCGATCCAGGCCATTCAATGACGAACGCCTGCCTTACAGCGGCAGGAGCCTTGCGGCCAACCGGAAAATCGAACCAGAGTGACTGGGATTCAAATCAGGGTTATTCGGGCATCTGCCGCGGCCGGGACTGAAGGTCGACCGGCGCCTGCGAACGCCCGAGCGAGGCATGCTAGCACAGATGAACGGTCATGGCGGCGTCGAGGCCTTGCGTCGAGGCGAAACTGCGGTTTTTGTGCCAGAGTGCTGAACTTGAACCGCGTTTTACCCCTCAGATAACAAGACATTCCCCCATAAGGAGCATCCCGGCATGCGTCTGAATCGTTTATTCGCTGTAGTCGCACCCATCGTCCTGCTGCTTCCGCTGGCCGCCCACGCCGACTGGCCGAAGGGTGAGCGCGAGAAGTACATGGCCCAGTGCACCCAGGCCGCCACGCCACAGATCGGCGCCGCAGCGGCAAAATCCCACTGCGCCTGCGGCGCCGACGCTATCAAGTCGTACCCGGCCAAGGACCTGCAGGCACTGATGGACAACCAGGCCAGCGACACACTGAAACAAGAGGCCTTGGGCAAGATAGCCAAGTGCAAGGCCGCCCCTGCGGCGAAAAAATAAGCCTGAAAACGTGCTGTAAAAGCGTTTTCTGCCGGTGAAAACCCTCGGAGAAACGCTTTTTCCTACAAATTGTGCAGGTTTTACAGGTTTTTTTTCTCACCTTTACTTTGGGCTAAAAGCCTTTAAATACGGGGCTTTCAGCCCAATCAGCGAACAAAGAATGTGCGACTATAGGGCAAACAACCGCTGTGGGGGGCTCCCAAAGCGAACATTTCGACTATGATACTCGGGTGTGCCCAGTTGGCCTGAGCAGCACAGTACTACTGAAAATATATGTTTCTTGGAGATACACCATGTCTAATCGCCAAACCGGCACCGTTAAATGGTTCAACGATGAAAAAGGCTTCGGCTTCATCACTCCTCAAGGTGGCGGTGACGACCTGTTCGTACACTTCAAAGCTATCGAAAGCGACGGTTTCAAAAGCCTGAAAGAAGGCCAGACTGTTTCCTTCGTGGCTGAGAAAGGCCAAAAGGGTATGCAAGCTGCTCAAGTTCGCCCAGAGTAATTTCCAGGCGCACTAAAAAAACCCCGTCCATGTGACGGGGTTTTTTGTGGGCGCTATAAAGCGTGTTCGATCAGCCGCAGTTGACGCGGGTGACGACACGATTGGCATCGGTGTTGAGGTTCAGGCGGTCCGAGCGGTACTCCAGCGTCACCATGTCGTTTGGCTGCAGGAATCGCGCATTCTGCGCGCCTGCACGGGTGCGCGCCTGCTCCAGCAACTGGGGCGACGCCTGCTTACCGATGGCGAATTCGGCCGCCTTGGCCTCGCAGCGGCTATGACCAGACTCAGTGGTAGTGGCCGGGTCAGTCGGCTCGGTGGTTCCCGTGCTGCAACCGACCAGCATGGCAGCAGCCAGCACAGTACCCAATGACGCGAGCTTCCAAGGCATGACGCCTCCTTATTCGATGATTTAGCTGAATTCTTGCGACCGCCATTTCGGCGTTTGGTTTCACGGGGAGCCAGGCACCCCGCCCTTCACAACGGACAAACGGCAAGTTTGCCTGAGCAACGCCCTGCCCTTCATCATTCAATCGTGACTGAATATGAACGGCACTCAATAAACGTCAATGTAGTCAAAGGCCGGTTTTGGCCAGTTATCCTTCAACGCATTGTAGATTTGCATGACCCAGACTTCGTCACTGGCCGCCACCCGCCCGACATAGCCAGACCCTTTCGCCCAGGTTTCCAGGCGAAACAGCAAGCCGTCGATATCGCTGCCACCCACGACACCCGAAGAAATATAGGCGATGCCGCCCTTGGTCACGCGCAATTGCGTGTGCTCATCGTCGCTGGCTGCGGCTAACATCTGGCGCACCGCTTCGAGGGTCAAGCCATCGGGAGTGTTCAAATCGATCTGCACAGCACAATCCTGGATTAGCCATCAAAGACCAAGTGTCGCATAGCCCTGCGCCCATGCCTAAGTCGCAGTGCCAAAAGCATCGCAAAGTGATTAACTCGACACTCACCATTCCCCCTGACTCCCGAGCCCTGTCATGACCACCGTGAGCATCGAAGCCGACATCAAGATCAAATGGCCAGACGGCCATATTTCCTACAGCCCGGGTAGCCCGGAAGAGCTGGCCATTATCGGCATCGACCTGCTGGTCAAGGATCTGGGCACCGAAGCGGCACGCTCTTTCATCGACCAGATCTTCGAAAAACACTCGCGCACCGGGCATTCGCAGTGAGAGAAAGCCTTTGGGCGTTTTCGCGGATGCACTCGCTACCCTGTAGGAGCGAGCATGCTCGCGATGGTCGTCAACGATAACGTTGGCTGCCTGGATGAGCGCGTTGTCTGGACGTTCATCGCGAGCATGCTCGCTCCTACAGGCGCGCCAGGCGCTCGGTCAACAGATCGAAGAAGCCTTGGGCGTCACCGCTGTCAACCCAGAAGGCGTTCTTCGGCGCGTTGAGACTGTCATACCAGTCGACGATGGTCTGGCCAAACGTCGGACCTTCGCGGCTGTCGGCCACCACGTTGACCGAACGGCCACTGAACAGCGCCGGCTTAAGCAGGTAGGCGATGACCGTGGCGTCATGCACCGGGCCACCGGGAATGCCATAGCGCGCCATATCACCGCCAATACACGCTTGCAGGATATCGCCCACCAGCTTGCCGGCCTTGTTGTTCAACGCCGCTATCTGCTCGAGGCGCGCTTCACTGGTAAGAATCTTGTGGGTCACGTCCAGCGGCAGGTAGACCAGGTCTGCGCCACTCTTGAGCACCACCTCGGCCGCGTGCGGATCGGCAAACAGGTTGAATTCGGCCACCGGCGAGATGTTACCGCCGTTGAAGTGCGCACCGCCCATGACCACCACCTGCTTGATGCCCTGGACAATCTGCGGCTCGCGCAGCAGCGCCAGGGCAAGGTTGGTCTGCGGCCCCAGCATGGCGATGGTCATGCTATGGGGCCTGGCGGCCAGTAACGTGTCGATCAGGAAGTCGATCGCATTGCCCTCGGCCAGCCCCCTCTTCGGCTCATGGACCGCAACACCCGGCAAACCTTCCTCGCCGTGGACGTGCTCGGCATAGACAGGCTTGCGCACCAGCGGCTTGGATGCCCCGGCATACACCGGCACGTGCTCACACCCGGCCCACTCGAGGGCAAGCCGTGCATTGCGCGAGGTTTTGTCCAGGCGTACGTTGCCGGCGACGGTGGTCAATGCGCGCACGTTCAGCTCTTGCGGCGACGCCAGGGCAAACAGCAAGGCAATCACGTCGTCGGCACCGGGATCGGTATCGATAATCAAGTCGATCGGTTGTGCCGATTGGGAGCCGGTGGTGTTACTCATCAGAACGTTACCCCGGCCACCAGCACGATATTGCAGTAAGGCTGGCATTCTCCGGTGCGCACAATCGCCCGCGCCTGTTGAGTGAGAGCCTTGAATCGCTCATGGCTGAGCAGTTCGCGCCGTCCCAGCGTACCCTCGACCTCCAGTGCGTCCAGGGTCGCCAGTGCCGACGGCCGTTTCTCGAGGATTTCTTGCGCCAGCACATGGCTTTCGACCTGCATTTCGCTGAGCACGACTTTCAGGGTAGTGACGAAATCCGGAATGCCCTGGGTCAAGGCCAGGTCGATCAGTTCGACGCCTGGCGGTACGGGCAGACCCGCATCGCCGATCACCACCTTGTCGCCATGGCCCAGGGAAGCTATAAGCCGCGACAGCGCGACATTGAGTAGAGGGGTCTTTTTCATGGTGTTTTAAACGCCTGCACATCGGCCAGGGTGGGAATCGAGGGTTGCGCGCCAGCCCGGGTGACCGACAATGCGGCGGCGACCTGGCCGAAACGTATCGCTTGCGCTTCGCTCATCCCGGCCACCAACGCCGCGGCGAAGCCACCAACGAAGGTATCGCCGGCCGCCGTGGTGTCGAGCGCCTTCACGCTCGGCGCCGGGAAATGTTCGAAGCCTTTGCCATCGGCAAACAACGACCCCTGGGCGCCGAGGGTGATGATGACCTTGCCGGCGCCCATGTCGATCAGTCGAGTAGCCGCGATCTGCGCCGTTTGCAGAGAGTCCAACGGCAAGCCGCTGAGCGCTGCTGCTTCACTCTCGTTGGGAATCAGGTAGTCGATGGACGCATACCACTCCTGCGGCAGCGGTCGACTGGCCGGCGCAGGGTTGAGGATAACGGTCTTGCCCAGCTCACGACCGCGCTTGAGCGCATGGCCAACCGTTGCGTCCGGTATTTCCAGCTGACAGATGATCACATCCGCCTCCTGCAGCGCCGCATCGAAACAGCCGAGCACCGCTGGCGTCAGCGCGCCGTTGGCCCCGGCGACAATCACGATGGCGTTCTGGCTGTTGTCGTCGACCACGATCAAGGCCACGCCACTGGTACCTTCCACGGCGCTGACCGCCCGACAATCGATGCCCTCGTCCAGCAACGCCTGGCGCAATACCTGGCCGTAGGCATCGGTGCCCACGCAGCCCACCATCGACACCTGCGCACCGAGGCGCGCAGCCGCCACGGCCTGGTTCGCCCCCTTGCCGCCACAGACCGTCGCAAACGACTGGCCGATCAGTGTTTCTCCACCACGGGGCAAGCGCGACGCCCGAGTCACCAGGTCCATGTTCAAGCTGCCGACTACCACTACTTTTGCTGACATACATTACTACTCATCAAGACTGTTCCAGCGCTGCTCGGGATTTAGCGATGCTTTTCATTTAACGATACTGTGCGAACACCCCGGCCAACGGCGCGGTCGATTCGCGCAAGACGATGCTGGGGGTCACGATGCGTTGTTCGGTTGCCAGGTCCGGCTTGGCAATCCGGCGCAGCAGCACCCCGGCCGCCATTTCGCCCAGTTGCAGGATCGACTGGCCCACGGTGGTCAGTGCCGGATAGACATAGCGGCTCATCTGGATGTCGTCGAAGCCGATGACGGAAAGGTCCGTCGGCACGCGGATATTGCGCTCGGCGGCGGCACGCAGCACACCGATACCGATCATGTCGTTGGCGGCAAAGATCGCGCTGGGCGGATTGTTTTCCAGAAGCACAGCGGCGGCGCTGTAGCCACCGGTGCTGGTGAAATCGCTTTCGAGCATGCGCCCGCGCGCAACACGGATACCCGCCTCTTCAAGGGCCCGGCAAAAGCCGGCCAAGCGCATCTGCGCCACGCTGGTGGTTGCAGGGCCGCTGATGGTGGCGATATCCCGATGCCCCAACTCCAGCAGATGCCGCGTGGCCAGGTAGGCGCCGTACTCGTGATCGATGCGCACAAGGTCCGCGTCGACGCCTTCGAGCCCTCGGTCGACGATCACCATCGGCGTGCGCACGGCCGCCAGGCCCTGGGCCAACCCGCCGTCACCACCGGCCGAGGCGACGATCAGGCCGTCGATGCGTTTCTCCAGCAATACTCGCAGGTAACTACGCTGCTTGTCCGGATTGTCGTCCGAATTGCACAGGATCACACAGTAGCCATTACGCTCACA
Source organism: Pseudomonas sp. EB271-G4-1 (assembly GCF_058791355.1). Classification (NCBI taxonomy): domain Bacteria; kingdom Pseudomonadati; phylum Pseudomonadota; class Gammaproteobacteria; order Pseudomonadales; family Pseudomonadaceae; genus Pseudomonas; species Pseudomonas sp. EB271-G4-1. The sequence continues at coordinate 38,287 of NZ_JBYTEO010000009.1, read as the reverse complement.
GTAGTCCTCGATACCCCGCGCCAGCTCGGCGAAATACGGGTTGAGGCTGTTGGGCACCAGCAGGCCGATGGTTGCCGTGGTCTTGGCCTTGAGGGACCGGGCGACGGCGCTGGGCACATAATCGAGGGTCTTGATTGCGGCCTCGACCTTGACCCGTACTTCTTCACTCACCGGCCGGGTCTTGTTCACCACATGGGAAACCGTGGTGTAGGAAATCCCCGCCAGTGCTGCTACATCCTTGATCGTTGCCATGACTCAGGTCCGCCGGCTTGCGCGCTGACTGCGATAAGTATCCAGCACTACCGCCACCACGATCACGGCGCCAGTGATGATGCGTTTGGTCGGCTCGGTGGCGCCGATCTGCGCCAGGCCGGCCGCCAATACCGAAATGATCAGCACGCCGAAGAAGGTGCTGATGACCGAGCCGCGCCCACCCATCAGACTGGTGCCGCCAATCACCACGGCAGCGATCACTTGCAACTCCAACCCGGAGCCGGCATTGGGGTCCGCCGCTTCCAGGCGAGAAATCTGGAACAGCGCGGCAATACCGGCCAGCAACCCCATCAGGCTGAACACCAGGATCTTGTAGGGCTTGGGGTTGATCCCCGCCAGGCGCACCGCCTCTTCGTTGGTGCCGATGCCGATCAGGTAGCGCCCGAATACGGTACGGGTCAACACGGCCTGGGCGATGAAAATGATCAGCAAGGCGATGATGAACGAGGGCGAAATTCCGAAGGCGATCGGATTGGACAGCCAGGCAAAGGCGTCGCCGATGTAGGCCGTGCGCGAACCGGTCATCTGGTACGCCACGCCGCGGGCCATTTCCAGCACACCCAGGGACACGATGAACGAAGGAATGCGCCAGGCCACGGTGATCGAACCGGTGACGGTCCCCGCCAGCGCGGCAGCCGCCATGCCGAGCAAAGCCGCTGGCAGCACGCTCCAGCCCCAACCGAGAATCGCCACGCTGACCGTCGACGCGGCCAGCGCCAGCACCGAACCCACCGACAGGTCGATACCGCCGATGATCAGCACGAAGGTCATACCGACCGCCAGGACCATCAAGTCCGGAATCTGGTTGGCCAGGGTGCTGAAAGTGTTGTAGGAGAGGAAATGGCTGCTCAGGACCGAGAACAGCACGACCATGGCCAGCAAGGCGCCGGCCAGCCCCAGGTAAGTGCCCAGCCCATAGAAATTGCCGCTGCGTGGGCCGGCCGAAGATACGGTTTTCATTGAAGATCCCTAGGCGCCGCTTCGTTGAGCAGCGCATCACGTTTTTGGTAGCCGGCGAACGCGGCGGCAAGCAAATCATCCTGGGTCCAGCTGTCGCGCTCGAAGGTGTCGATCAGACGCCCCGCCGAGAGCACGCCGATGCGGTCGCAGATCAACATCAATTCGCGCAGGTCGCTGGACACCACCACCAACGCCTTGCCTTGACGGGTCAACTCACCGAGCAGCGCATAAATGTCGAACTTGGCGCCGACATCGATGCCCCGGGTCGGCTCGTCAAACAGCAGCACCGAGCAATCACGCTCCAGCCAGCGACCGATGACTACCTTCTGCTGGTTGCCACCGGACAACTCGGACACCAACTGCGCCGGTCCGGAACTGCGAATGCGCATGGCGTCGATCTGCCGTTGGGCCAGCCCCGCTTCAGCGCCAGGATTGACCAGGCCACCGCTGGAAATAACCGGCATGTTACCCAGCGCAATGTTCGCGCCGATCGATTGCGTCAGCAGCAGGCCCTCGCCCTTGCGGTCTTCGGTGATCAGGGCAATGCCATGCCCGACCGCGTCCACCGGCGAGCGGATACTCACGACTCGGGCGGGTGAGCCTAGCGCCACCGTGCCGCTGTCCGCGGTATCAGCCCCGAAAATCAAGCGCAGCAACTCGGTGCGCCCTGCCCCGATCAATCCGGAAATGCCGAAGATCTCGCCAGCCCGCACCTCGAAGGACACGTCACGCACCTTGTCGGCACGACTCAGGCCCTTGACCGTCAAAGCCGCAGCGCCGATGTCACGCGGCCCCATGTCGATGTGTTCGCCCAGTTCGCGCCCGACCATCAGCGTGACCAGTTGCTCACTGTTGTAGTTGGCCATCGGCTCGACACACACCAGGTGGCCGTCACGCAGGACCGCAATGCGCTGGGCCACCCGCGCAAGCTCTTCGAGGCGATGGGAGATATAGATGATCGACACGCCACGGGCCTGCAGGCGCGTGATCTGCTCGAAGAGCATTTCGACTTCACGGGCGGTGAGCATCGCGGTCGGCTCATCGAGGATCAGCACGTGGCAATCACCGATCAGGTTGCGCGCGATCTCGACCATCTGCTGATGACCAATGCCCAGCTCGCCCACCGGGGTGTCCGGGTCGATCGCGTCGAGCCCGACCTGAGCCATGGCCTCGATCGCAGCCAGGCGCAGTTGCTTGCGATTGATCCAGCCAGCAGTGCTGGGCAGCTTGTGCAGAAACAGGTTTTCCGCCACCGACAGGGTCGGCAACAGATTGAGCTCCTGCATGACCATGCGGATCCCCAGCTCTTCGGCCTGGGTGCGGCTGCCCGGGCGGTAATCGCGCCCCTGAAACTGCATCTGGCCAGTAGTCGGCGTGACCAGCCCGCCGATAATCTTCGACAGCGTACTTTTGCCGGCGCCATTCTCGCCGGTCAGTGCCAGCACCTCGCCGCGCATGAGCGTGAGGTTGATGCCGGCCAGGACCGGCTGCGCGTAAGTCTTGCCAATGTCGCTGACCGAGAGGACAGCGTGCGGGGCGCTAACAGACATAAGACTCTCCATGCGCTCGCAGGGATGGCGAGCGCCATTGCGTCGCCGGAAATTTACTGTGTAACCAGCTCTACCGGAGTTTCGATCACGCCGTTGGCGCCGCTGTCGACTTTCTCGCCCTTGATGATCTTCAACGCGGTCTCGATGCCGAACACCGCCTGCTTGGCGGCAAACTGATCGGCGGTGGCCAGGACGCGGCCATCCTTGAGCATCGGCTTGATGGCATTGATGTTGTCGTAACCGACCACCTGGACCTGGCCAGCCTTGCCCGCGGCACGCACGGCAGACACCACGCCCACCGCCATGCTGTCGTTGCCGGCGAGCAGGGCCTTGATGTTCGGGTATTCGCTGAGCATCGAGGACGCCACCTGGTTGCCCTTGTTGATTTCCCAGTCGCCCGATTGCACGGACACGACCTTGATCTGCGCCGCCTCCATCGCATCCTTGAAGCCTGCGGTGCGGGCCTGGGCATTGGTGGTGGTGGACACCCCCTCGATGATGCCTACTTCGTCACCGGCCTTGAGCTTCTTGGCCAGGTACTCACCCACCAGGCGCGCGCCCTTTCGGTTATCCGGGCCTACGAACGGCACACTGATGTTCTTGCTCTTGACCACGGCCGGGTCGAGCTGGTTGTCGATGTTGATCACGGTAATGCCGGCGTCGACGGCTTTTTTGATCACCGGCACCATGGCCTTGGAATCAGCGGGCGCGATCACCAGCGCATTGACCCTCGACACGATCATTTGCTCGACGATGCGGATCTGGTTGGCCGTATCCGTTTCGTCCTTGATGCCGTTGGAGATGAGCTCGAACTCGTCGGAGTGATCTTTCTGATACGCCTTGGCGCCGTCTTCCATGGTCAGGAAGAATTCGTTGGCCAGGGACTTCATCACCAGCGCGACTTTTGGCTTTTCAGGCGTTTGGGCGAACGCCGAAGAAACAGGCAGCGTGGCGGTTGCGCCAGCCAGTATTGCGACAGCAAGAAGACGTCCAGCGAATGGCAGCTTCATGGGTTCACTCCGATCTTATGATTATTGTGAGCAACGTCGGGGCGGCATATAGAGATGTCGCAAACGTTTGCGAACCCTGACTATGCGAATCTTGCCGGAATTTGTCAACGGCCGTCATACCCCGTCCGCAGGTTGCGCGTATAGCCACCAGCACACAAGGTCACGCCGTAGTGCTGACCATACTGCCGGAACCAGTCAACTCTTTTGCCAGGCTGGCGGCCACCTGCATCAATGCCGACAACGTATCAGCAATCTGTGACTGGAGCGCCATCACGGCCACGGCCTTGGCCTCTTCAGACTGAAAAGACGCGGCCTGGGCAGCCGCCAGTTGTTGCTGTTGCTCACGCAGTTGCTCTTGCAGTTCCTGCATGCGCTTGAGCAGCAATTGCGCCGCAACGCTTTGCTGGCTGCCAGCGCCTTCGGCGTCTTCACTCGCCTGCGCGCCCTGCTCCATTCGGACAGGCTTTTCATCCTGCACGGGCTCACCGGACTGCTGCACCGATGCCGTGTCACTCAAGGTGTCGACGGCAGCCGCTGATTTCCCGCCGATATTAACAACCGCTGAATGTGGCAAACCGACCGTCAACGACATGTGAACTCCCTGTAGATGATTCTTCACTGAAGCATCGACCTGCCGACCGGTTTCTTTAACGCCGATATTTAAAGGGGAATCGAAATCCTTTTCGGAAAGCCGAATGAAAAATCCACGCACAGTCGGAAAGCCGGACAACACAGGAAGGTCGCCGCTCAACAACTCGTTTAAATTGATAAACAAATCAATAGGTTAGGAATTTTTTTTGATTCCAGTTGTAACTGGTACGGGACGTGCTCTTTCTTCAGCACCCCACGGGTTCAGATCCGTTTGGGGCGCATCTAGATGAACCTGCATCAGCACCGTCACTACAAGAGAGAAAAATAATGACATCTGCTTTGAAAAACCTTATTCCGGGCACATTGGCCCTCTTGCTGCTCGTGCCCGCCGCCCTTCAGGCAAAAGAAGTCGAAACCCAACAGAAACTGGCGAATGTCGTGGTCCTGGCGACCGGCGGCACCATCGCCGGTGCAGGCGCCAGCGCCGCCAACAGCGCCACCTATCAAGCAGCGAAAGTCGGCATCGAGCAATTGATTGCCGCGGTACCGCAGCTCAGCGAACTGGCCAATGTCCGCGGCGAACAGGTCATGCAGATCGCCTCCGAAAGCATCACCAACGACAACCTGTTGCAACTGGGCCGTCGTGTTGCCGAATTGGCGGACAGCAAGGACGTCGATGGCATCGTGATCACCCACGGCACCGACACCCTGGAAGAAACCGCCTATTTCCTCAACCTGGTGGAAAAAACCGACAAGCCCATCATTGTCGTGGGCTCCATGCGCCCGGGTACCGCAATGTCCGCCGACGGCATGCTGAACCTGTACAACGCCGTCGCCGTGGCCAGCAGCAAGGACGCGCGTGGCAAGGGCGTGCTGGTGACCATGAACGACGAAATCCAGTCGGGTCGCGATGTCAGCAAAATGATCAACATCAAGACCGAAGCGTTTAAAAGCGCCTGGGGCCCCCTCGGGATGGTGGTCGAAGGCAAATCCTACTGGTTCCGCCTCCCGTCCAAGCGCCACACCATGGACTCGGAATTCGACATCAAGAACATCCAGAGCTTGCCTGACGTCGAAATTGCCTACTCCTACGGTAACGTCGGCGACACCGCCTACAAGGCATTGGCCCAGTCGGGTGCCAAGGCCATCATCCATGCCGGCACCGGCAATGGCTCGGTCTCTTCCCGGGTCGTGCCTGCCTTGCAGGCCCTGCGCAAGGACGGCGTGCAGATCATCCGCTCTTCCCACGTCAATGCCGGTGGGTTTGTCCTGCGTAACGCCGAACAGCCTGACGACAAATATGATTGGGTGGTGGCGCATGACCTGAACCCGCAGAAAGCCCGAATCCTGGCGATGGTCGCGCTGACCAAGACCAATGACAGCAAAGAGCTGCAACGGATGTTCTGGGAATATTGATTCGCCCCTCGCCCGACCGACTCCGGTCGGGCATCTCTCATCACTCCCGCCTGACAAAAAAACTCTTTTGCTCCTACACCAATCGGCAAAAAATACTGTCAGAGGATTCTCTTGAATTTTAAGCAGTTGCGAAAATGCCTACAGTTAAATACTGTATGCACGTACAGCTTAATAAGGATAATCCTGTGGACACCACCTCCGCCTCACCAGACACCTATGTACGCATGGGCCTGCGCGTTCAGAAAATCATCAACGGCCCAACCGCTCAAAAAGCCAGGGCAGCCCTGATCTTCCGCCTTCCAGACGAGCCCGTGGATGAATGGGAACGCCTGCTCGAAGAAATCGACGAGAACGACAACGTCACCCTCGCCCACCGCGACGATGGTGGTGTGCAGATTTTCTGGGTAGTGCCGAAGGAAGACTGAGTCGATGAGTGTCCGTTGTTTTGCCCTGCTGCTCCTGTTGTTCGCGATGGGGGCCCAGGCTGATGCGCCACGCACGTTCAGCGAGGCCAAGAAAGTCGCCTGGAAGCTGTATGCACCGCAATCCACCGAGTTTTATTGCGGCTGCAAATACACCGGTAACAAAGTGAACCTCGCGGCCTGCGGTTATGTTCCACGCAAAAACGCCAAGCGTGCCGCCCGCATCGAGTGGGAACACATTGTTCCGGCATGGCAAATCGGACATCAGCGTCAGTGCTGGCAGGAGGGCGGGCGTAAAAACTGTACGCGATACGACCCGACCTATCAGAAAGCCGAAGCCGACCTGCACAACCTGGTGCCCAGCATTGGCGAGGTTAATGGTGACCGTAGCAATTTCAGTTTCGGCTGGCTACCGGAGCAATCGGGCCAATACGGTTCGTGCCTGACCCAGGTCGACTTCAAGGCGAAGAAAGTCATGCCCCGCCCGTCCATTCGCGGCATGATCGCCCGAACCTATTTCTACATGAGCAAGCAATATGGTTTGCGCCTGTCGAAACAGGACCAGCAGTTGTACCAGGCGTGGGACAAGACCTACCCGGTGCAAGCCTGGGAACGCCAGCGCAACCAGAGCGTGGCGTGTGTCATGGGGCGCGGCAACGAGTTCGTCGGCCCGGTCGACATGAAAGCCTGCGGCTGAACGCTAGCGGTTAAAAAAAGGCCTGGGGGCTGAACACCCCAGGCCTTTTTTTCAGCCACCCGGTTGGGTCCTTACTGAGCCGTCGTGCGCTCCAGCACCAGCACTTCGATGTTCTGTTTCTTCGCCTTGATGAGCGCGGCATTTACCTGTGCCTGCTTGGCATCGGCTTCTTCCCTGGAGCTATAAGGCCCCATCAGGATGCGAGTCTTGCCATTTTCCCTGACCACGTTGGACATGAAGCTGTGCTCGATCAGCCAGCCGCTGAGATCGCTGACGGCCTGGGGCGTTTCGCCCCGTACTTCGAGATCCCACTGTGGCCCCGCCACCTGCGCCGACGTTGCCGCCGCCGCAGGCTGCGGCTTTGGTGCCTCCTCGCGCTTGCCATCACCGCATCCCGCCAGAGCCAATACCGCGATTGCCAAGACCATTTTGCGCACAGCGTTTCCCTCTGAATGCTTAAAGCGGGGGATTTTAGCATTCATGAATACTTCGCGAGTGCCGTAAAAATGGGCGCAAAACAACGAGAATGATAGTGGCGGCCTCTGTATAGTTACACCTTGGGAATTAATGCTGTATCTGCGCGTCAGAAAGAGGCACCCAAACCGTGAGACTTCGCACTAATCTATACATAACACCGACCTCTGCACTGTCCGAATCAGGTGCCCCACGAAGCAATCAAGGAGAAGACCATGCTGATACTCACCCGCAAAGTCGGTGAAAGCATAAACATTGGTGATGACATTACGATCACCATCCTGGGCGTAAGCGGCCAGCAAGTCCGGATTGGCATCAATGCCCCCAAAGACGTCGCAGTGCATCGCGAAGAAATTTACCAGCGCATTCAGGCCGGCCTGACCGCCCCGGAAAAGCCACAAACCTGAATCCTGTCGTAGTCAGTAGCCAGCCCGTTCGCCCCGCAACGACGGCTGGCTAAAGATTCCAGCGCAACACGCCTGCGCTTTCCCTTCACTTTCTGTCAGCCGAATGTGAAACCCCGCGCCATCCCGCTCGCCACCACCATCATCAGCAACACCAGCACCGCCTCGATATGACTGACTCGTGCAAATAGCGTTGCACGCCAGGTATCGATAGCCGCGCCACGCGACCGTGCAACCCGCCATTTGATCAACGTCACCATGGGCGCAATTTCCAGTAGCAGGATAACCACCAACAACGTCATCTTGAGATGGAACAACGGCTGGCTCAGGTAGTAATCCGTGCCTTTCTCGAAACCGCCAAAGGCCCGCATGCCGCCGGTAACCAGCAAGACAAGGGCAGAAATGCCCCACATGTTGTCTGCCATCAATACATCGCGAGCCTCGCCTGCGCCGACAGCCAGGCGCCGAAAAGCCGTGCCACGCGCCAGGACAGCCCAGAATCCAAGCGCAAACGCCAAAAGATGAATCGCTGCAAGCAACCAGTGAGCCAGCATCGGGAAACTCCTGTAGAGACGTAGTCGAATCAGCCTGTCAGTAGTAGTTCATGAAACGACTGTTTGCACCCGACAGACCATTTGCTTTTCGCCGCCAACGACTCGGCTGCCCCCGCTGGAGGCCGCGTAAAATATAACGTTACAGACCTACTAGACTCCAAGACTCCAGTGCCGAAGCTCTTCAGGCACAATCCCCGACAGCAGTCACTCCTCCTAATTGACCTGAGTACACAACATCATGTGCGAATCATGTGATTCAACCTCTGCAGCAAAGATCAATGAGCGTCGTCGCTTCCTTCGCCTTGCTGGATTGGGAGTGGGAGCCTTGCTAATGGCCGGCGCAATGCCGAGTCGAATAATCCAGGCAGCCGAGAAAACCACCGCGCCGCCAAAACCCAAAAACGTCATCAGCCCGGATGAAGCCCTGAAAAGGTTGATGGCGGGCAACGAACGCTATGTCAGCGGTAATTCCGAAACGCACGACTTCAAGGATGAACGAGAAGCATTGGTTTCCGGTCAGAACCCTTTCGTGGCGGTGCTGAGTTGCTCTGACTCGCGCATCGCCCCGGAATACGCATTCGATACCGCTCGGGGCGATCTTTTCGCTGTACGCCTGGCCGGCAACTTCGTCACCGACGAAGGCCTTGCAAGCCTCGAATACGGCGTGGCCGTGCTCGGCGCACCGCTGATCCTGGTATTGGGCCATGAGCGCTGCGGCGCCATCGAGGCTGGCGTTAAAGCCGTCAAGGAGCACACGGTGTTCCCCGGGAAGATCCCTGCACTGACGGATGCACTCAAATCCTCTGTCGAGCAGGTCAAAGGTCGTCCAGGTGACCTGGTGGAAAACGCGACCGTGCAAAACATCAAGAACTCGATCGAACGCCTCAAGCAAGCCACGCCCCTGCTGACTGATGCGCTCAGCAAGGGCCAGCTGAAAATAGTGGGGGGCATTTATCGCCTGGCGACAGGTAAAGTCGAACTGGTTGCCTGAATCGTCCAGCCATCATTGCCATGTAGCCGATGTGAAGAGCCCAGCGCGAAGGCTGGGCTCAGGTTATTTCCTGCATTCAATCATCTTGTCCGCGAGCGCCTTGGCCCTTTCAATCAACAGATTCTGCCGGTCTTCATGCGTGACCGCGCCGACAACGGGCGCCGTTAGATGGCTTTCGGCAATCAACGCGGCGCAGAAATATTGATCCCACACAGCCTTGTGATCGGACGCCTGCCTGTTCATTTGGTCGGAGATCATATGCGACTCCTTCAGATGAGATAACACTGCCTATATTACGCCTGAATTGCAGTAGCAAGGGACGGCCGTCACTTGCAGATGGGCCACTACAAAATCCACCGCAGCAGCACGTGGCTGGCTATCCAGGAGGACGCTTCGACCATCGTCCATTGCAGCAAGAGGCAAATGGACAGGTAAGCCGCAAAGAACTTGATCATTGCCCGCCTCCCCATCATTACCCTCCCGCCTCAGTGAACCCACGAATAGTCCGGTTGCCTGTCCTGCTTTGATGCAATTGGTTGCAGGCAGTTCAATGCGAGACGAATTGGTTTTCATTTGGGCTTGGCGGGGCTGAAGCAGTTCAGTAATGCCTGGGGCTTTGGCGCTTTGGCGCTTTGGGTGCGAGTTTTGAAACCACAGCTCAAATCCCGGACAACAAAAAAGGGCCCACCTTTCGGTGAGCCCTTCTAGACCGCCCAGCAGAGCGGATTTTGTTTGGTAGGCGCGATTGGACTCGAACCAACGACCCCCACCATGTCAAGGTGGTGCTCTAACCAACTGAGCTACGTGCCTGCTGTGAGGCGGCATTCTACGGAATTCCGGGAGGGTGTCAACACCTTTTTTCGAGCTAACCCTATGAATATGCAAAATATTTAATTTTGCTGCGGCGAAGAAGATTTTCCGGTGGCTGGCGGCGGTTTTTCAACTCGGGTAGGATCGACGCAATCGTTAAATTTATTAAACAGAGGCTGCAGGATGGCGAACACCCCTTACCCAGAGTCCTATTACGCCGCATCGGCCAATGCGGTGCCGCCGCGCCCGTCTTTGCAAGGCGAGGTCGAGACTGATGTCTGCGTGATCGGCGCCGGTTATACCGGACTGTCCTCGGCGTTGTTCCTGCTGGAGCACGGCTTTCGGGTGACGGTGCTGGAAGCGGCCAGGGTGGGTTTCGGTGCGTCGGGGCGCAACGGTGGGCAAATCGTTAACAGCTACAGCCGCGATATCGATGTGATCGAGCGCAGTGTCGGCCCCCGGCAGGCCCAGATGCTGGGGCAGATGGCGTTCGAAGGTGGGCGGATCATTCGTGATCGGGTGGCCAGGTACAACATCCAATGCGATTTGAAGGACGGCGGCGTGTTTGCCGCCATCACCCCCAAACAGATGGGCCACCTGGAATCCCAGAAGCGCTTGTGGGAGCGATTCGGGCACACGCAGCTGGAGTTGCTCGACCAGCGCCGCATTCGCGAGGTCGTGGCGTGCGATCAATACATCGGTGGCATGCTCGACATGAGTGGCGGGCATATCCATCCGCTCAACCTGGCGCTGGGCGAAGCGGCGGCCGTGGAATCATTGGGCGGCACCATTCATGAACAGTCGCCGGCAGTGCGCATCGAACGCGGCGCCAGCCCGGTTGTCCACACGCCACAGGGCAAAGTCAGGGCCAAGTTCATTATCGTGGCGGGCAACGCCTACCTCGGCAACCTGGTTCCGGAGTTGGCGGCCAAATCGATGCCTTGCGGCACGCAGGTGATTACCACCGAACCCTTGGGCGATGAGTTGGCGAAAAGCCTGCTGCCCCAGGACTATTGCGTGGAAGACTGCAACTACCTGCTCGACTATTACCGCCTGAGCGGCGACAAGCGCCTGATTTTCGGCGGCGGCGTGGTGTATGGCGCACGAGACCCGGCGAACATCGAAGCGATCATACGTCCGAAGATGCTCAAGGCTTTCCCGCAGCTCAAGGATGTGAAAATCGACTACGCCTGGACCGGTAATTTCCTGCTGACCCTGTCACGTCTTCCTCAGGTCGGAAGACTGGGCGACAACATTTATTACTCCCAGGGCTGCAGCGGCCATGGCGTTACCTACACGCACCTGGCGGGCAAGGTCTTGGCTGAGGCATTGCGCGGTCAGGCAGAACGTTTCGACGCCTTTGCCGACCTGCCCCACTACCCGTTCCCGGGTGGGCAACTGTTGCGCACCCCGTTTGCTGCGCTGGGTGCGTGGTACTACGGATTGCGCGACAAACTCGGGTTCTAATGCGCTAAAAAAAATGCCCGTATCTGCTGATACGGGCATTTTTTATTTGCTCACAAAGCCTTTACCCAGCGATGGCGCGGTCCGCCGACAGTTTGCCAGCCCCTTCGATCAGCACCGCGATACTGCCACCGAGCAACGCCAGGGCGAATTCATAGCCGTTGTTGGCCATGAACAGGCCGTTGCTGATATGAACCGTAAAGATCGCCACCAGTGAAAGGAAGGTCAGGCCCAATGCTGCCGGACGTACCAGCAAGCCGATGATCAATGCCAGGCCGCCGAAGAACTCGGTACCGCCCGCCAGCGTCGCCATCAGGTAGCCCGGTGTCAGGCCGATGCTTTCCATGTACTGCGCGGTGCCCGCCAAGCCATAGCCACCCAATGCCCCGAAGAGTTTTTGCGAACCGTGGGCGGCGAAGATGATGCCGACGACAATCCGCAAAACGGTCAGGCCGTAGCCAGCGCGGGTAAACAGTACCTTGTTGATCAGTGTGCTCATGCTGTGTCATCCCTAAAAGAGTGTGTGTTGGTTGGCCGCTATATTAATCAGTAAATCTCATGTTAAAAGCGTAAAAAATCCGCCATAACAATCAGTTTATTCGATCATTTACGAAGGGCAACTTTTTGCCCCTGGGGCTCCAACGACTCCCGCTCCCGATCGAACGCCAGGTAATACTTGTTCACGCTATTAACATAGCTGACAGGTCCCATTCCCACCTGCTCCATGGCGATGCGCTCCACCTGGAAAAACCACTGGTTGGGGTTCAACCCGCGACGCCTGGCTTCCGCGCGCATCCCTTGCACCCGCTCCGGGCCGATGTTGTAGGCCGCCAGCACAAAGGCCATGCGCTCGCGCTCATTGAGCTTGGGGCTGGCAAAGAACTTGCGGCGGATCATCGCCAGGTACTTGGCCCCGGCCTGCACATTGGCATCGAGCTCATGAATGTTGCTGACGCCCACCCGCTGCGCCGCTGACGGTGTGATCTGCATCAGGCCGGTTGGCGCACCGCCACTGCGTGCCGAGGGCTGCAGGCCGGACTCCTTGAACGCCAGCGCCGCCAGGTTCAGCCAGTCCATGTCCTGGGCACTTGCATGTTTCTGCAGCACCGGCCGCAGCTTTTCCAGGCGCTGGCGGTCAGCCTTGGCCAGGGGATAGTGGACCTGGTACTGGCGTCGATAGATCCGCAGGAACGCAGCATCCTGGTCCGACGGCTTTTTATAGCCTGCCAGGAAACGATCGATGCTGGCGCGCAGCATTGACGCATCGCGGCGCACGAACCAGAACTCTTCGCCTGGCTCGCTGATGAGCACCTGGCGATCGACTCGTAATTTCGGCAGGATCTTGCCCCAGCGCTCGGCGATCGGTTGCTCGACGATGGTCAGGTGAAATATCCCGCCCTGGACCATCTCCAGCACATCCTCGACCGCCAGGCTCGGGTCGACCCACTCGATCTTGACCGGCGGCAATTTGTGCAGCGCCAGCTTCTGATTGATCTGGCTGATGGCGTCACCGGCGGCGCTGCCGTTGGGCAACGCCAGGGTTTTACCCGACAGTTGTTCAAGACGGGTATAGCGACGTTCGCCCTTGATCCCCACCAGCACCAACGGGATGTTACTGGCAACGGGCTCACTGCTGCTGACGGCGAAGCCTGGCTGCAAATCCAGCAACTCGCCGGGAGCCACAAGGTCGCCCTCCCCACGCTGCAATGCGCCGAGCAGTTGATCCTTGGCTCTGGGAATGATCTTGAGGGTAATTTCCTGGCCGTCGCGGGCATGGCCGTTGAGGTATTGCTCGAAAGCACGCAAGCGATGGTATTCGACGCCGATGGCCTGGCCCTGGACTTCGCCGGAGCTGTTACGGCTCTGATTGACCAGCACGCGCAGCACGCGGCTGCTGCGGATGTCCGTCAGGTCACGCACCTTGGTCGCCGGTACGGCTTGCAGCGGCCCGGGCAGACGCGCAACCGCCGACATCGGCAGCAGCAGCGAGCAACACAGCAGTAGCAAAATCGAGGGACGAATCATCCACTCTCCGCAAAGAATTCAGGTCGACTGCATGAATGGCTTCACGCAATCAAGCGACAGAAACAGAGCGCCCTGAAGCGCTGGCAATGCGCGAAAGACTGGCACAATGATGGCAGCGTCACCACCCAGACTTCTTCGCGGCATTAAGAGACAGCGATAACCTGTTGTAGTTCTTGGCTTTTCTTATAAATCCTGGGCTCTGGTATGCTTTGCGGCCCTGGGCCCGAGGTAGCACCATGCAACTCATCGATATCGGCGTCAACCTGACCAACCCCAGTTTTGCCGACAAGCACCAGGCTGTACTGGACCGCGCCTATGCCGCCGGGGTCTGCCAATTGGTGCTCACTGGCACCAGTGTCGAGGGCAGTGAGCAGGCACTGGAGTTGTGCCAGCAACTGGACGAAACAGCGCAACGGCTGTTCGCCACCGCCGGCGTTCATCCCCACGCGGCCAGCGACTGGAATGCCGACAGCGCGCGTCGCCTGCGCAGCCTGCTGAAGGAAGCGAACATCGTCGCGATTGGTGAATGCGGCCTGGATTTCAACCGCGATTTTTCACCGCGCGCACAACAGGAGAAAGTCCTCGAAGAACACCTGGCGCTGGCGGTAGAACTGCAAATGCCAGTGTTCCTGCACGAACGCGATGCGAGCCAGCGCCTGCTGGAAATCCTGCGCGACTACCGCGATCAATTGCCGGCCGCCGTGGTGCATTGCTTCACCGGCGAAAAGAAAGCCCTGTTCAGTTACCTGGACATGGATTTGCACATCGGCATCACCGGCTGGATTTGCGATGAGCGCCGAGGCACGCATTTGCACCCGCTGGTCAAGGAGATCAAGCGTGGGCGGTTGATGCTGGAGAGCGATGCGCCATACCTGTTACCGCGCAGCCTTCGGCCCAAACCGAAAAACGGTCGCAACGAGCCGGCGTATCTGACGGAAGTCTTACGTGAGGTGGCCTTGCACCGCGGGGAAAGCCAGGAAGACCTGGCCGCCCACAGTACGGCGTGCGCGCGGGCGTTCTACGGGCTGCCCAGCGTGGATTGAACGCGGGCCCGGATCGGGCCCACGCTACGACTGCGGTCTTAGTGACTGCTGCGCAACATTTCCTTGGGCACGTATTTGCCGATCTCGAACTTGCCGATCGCCGCGCGGTGCACTTCATCCGGGCCGTCAGCCAGACGCAGGGTGCGTTGCATGGCATACATATAGGCCAGCGGGAAATCGTTGGACACCCCTGCCCCGCCATGGATCTGGATCGCCCGGTCGATTACGCGCAAGGCCACGTTTGGCGCCACCACTTTGATCTGCGCAATTTCACTCTTCGCCACTTTGTTTCCGACGGTGTCCATCATGTACGCCGCCTTGAGCGTCAGCAGGCGAGCCATGTCGATCTCCATCCGCGAATCGGCGATCTTGTCGATGTTGCCGCCCAGACGCGCCAGGGGTTTGCCGAACGCGGTACGGTTCACCGAGCGTTTACACATCAGTTCCAGCGCACGTTCCGCCATGCCGATCGAACGCATGCAGTGGTGAATCCGGCCCGGGCCAAGACGACCCTGGGCAATTTCGAAGCCGCGCCCTTCACCCAACAGGACGTTTTCGTACGGCACCCGGACATTTTCAAACAGCACTTCAGCATGGCCGTGAGGTGCATCGTCATAGCCGAACACGGGCAACGGACGCACGATCTTCACGCCGGGGGTGTCCACCGGAACCAGAATCATCGAGTGCTGCGCATGGCGCGGTGCGTCGGGATTGCTCAGGCCCATGAAGATCAGGATCTTGCAACGCGGATCGCACGCGCCGGAGGTCCACCATTTCTTGCCGTTGATCACCCACTCGTCACCCTGGCGCTCGGCACGGGCGGCCATGTTGGTGGCGTCGGAGGACGCAACGTCTGGTTCGGTCATGGCGAACGCTGAGCGAATCTCGCCGCGCAACAAGGGTTCGAGCCAGCGTTGTTTCTGTTCTTCGTTGGCGTAGCGCACCAGTACTTCCATGTTGCCAGTGTCTGGCGCCGAACAGTTGAACGGCTCAGGCCCCAGCAGCGAACGCCCCATGATCTCCGCCAGCGGAGCGTATTCAAGGTTGGTCAGGCCAGCGCCGAGCTCGGACTCAGGCAGAAACAAATTCCACAGGCCTTGAGCCTTGGCCTTGAGTTTGAGTTCTTCCATGATCGCGGTCGGCTGCCAGCGGTCGCCCTCGGCGACCTGGCGCTCGAATACCGCTTCGGCGGGATAGACATAGGTGTCCATGAACGCGGTCACGCGCTCACGCAGTTCTTGCACCTTGGGCGAATAAGCGAAATCCATGGGCAGCTACCTTCTTGCGGGAGGTTGTTTAGGTCATGCAATCGATGCTAGAACAGCCATGAAAATTTACCTAGCCTATTCTCGGCGTGTATAAACATTCATCACCGATATATGATCGACTGATAGCCAAGGCTACCGTCCACACAATAAGAGAGCCGCGTAAATGAATCTGAGCAAGGTCGACCTCAACCTTTTCATCGTCTTCGACGCGATCTACACCGAAGCCAACCTGACCCGTGCTGGCCAGATCGTCGGGATTACCCAACCTGCGGTGTCCAACGCGCTGGCCCGCCTGCGCGAGACCTTCAACGATCCATTGTTCGTGCGCACCGCCCAAGGCATGGTGCCAACACCCATGGCGCAAAACATTATCGGCCCGGTGCGCAACGCGCTGTCACTGCTGCGCGTTTCGGTACAGGAAAGCCGCATCTTCAATCCATTGCAGGCAGTCAAGACCTACCGCATCAGCATGACCGACCTCACTGAAGCCGTGATCCTGCCACCGCTGTTCCAGCGCCTGCGCCGCCTTGCGCCGACGGTCATCATCGAAAGCTTTTTGTCCAAGCGCCGCGAGACCACCAAGGAACTGGCCGCGGGCCGACTCGACTTCGCCGTGGATGCACCACTCAACACCGACCCGCAGGTGCGTCACGTCAAGTTGATGGAGGATCGCTACGTGTGCGCCATGCGCAAAGGGCACCCGCTGGCGGGCAAGGAAAAATTCACCCTCGATGATTACCTGGGACTGACCCACATCCACATTTCCAGCCGTCGCAGCGGCCTGGGTTATGTCGACCTGGCCCTCGGCAAAATGGGCATCCAGCGCAAGATCGCCCTGCGCTCCCAGCATTACCTGATGGCCTCGCAGGTGCTGCAGCAGACCGATATGGTCATGACCGTGCCGGAACGCTTCGCGCGCCGCAACGATTTGCACGCCTTTTATCTGCCAGTCAACGATGTGCCCCCGGTGGAAACCCACCTTTACTGGCACGAAAGCACTGACCAGGACCCGGCGAACCGCTGGATGCGCGAGCAGATGATCGAGTTGTGCCAGCAGGTGACGGCGCAGGAGAAGAAGCTGGAGAAGGTGTAGGACGCTGGACCGCAGCGCCTTCTTCGCGAGCAGGCTCGCTCCCACATGGGTCTCCAGTGAACACAATATTTGTGTCAGACAGAGATCCCCTGTGGGAGCGAGCCTGCTCGCGATGGGGCCAGCGAGGTTACTGAAAAACCCTGCCCCTTGACGTAAACGTCAACCTGCCATTAGCTTAGCGCCATGACCTTTTGCGAGCGCGCCCATGAGCAGCCAGACCTACAGCATTTCCGACCTCGCCCGTGAGCTCGACATCACCACCCGGGCCATTCGCTTCTATGAAGAACAAGGTTTGCTCAGCCCCGAGCGACGTGGCCAGGAACGCATCTACTCACCCCGCGACAAGGTCAGCCTGAAGTTGATCCTGCGGGGCAAGCGTATCGGTTTTTCCCTGGCCGAGTGCCGCGAGCTGATCGAGCTCTACGATCCTTCCAGCGGTAACACCAAGCAACTGCACAGCATGCTGGCGAAAATCAGCGAGCGTCGGGAACAACTGGAACAGCAGATGCTGGATATCGAGCAGATGAAACTGGAGCTTGATACGGCTGAAGAGCGCTGTGTGCAAGCGCTGGAACAAACCCTCAAGAACCAGGAATCGGTTCAATAGATCCACACAAATCGAATGTGGGAGCGGGCTTGCTCGCGAATGCGATTTGTCATTCAACATTGATGTGGGCTGAACTGGCGTATTCGCGAGCAAGCCCGCTCCCACATTAGATCACCGCTCACCCAATACTTCAGGTGATTCTTATGTCCCTACCAACCCACGTACGCATTGTCGAAGTCGGCCCTCGCGACGGTTTGCAAAACGAAGCCCAACCCATCAGCGTTGCCGACAAGGTGCAGTTGGTCGACGCACTGACGGCGGCGGGCCTTGGCTATATAGAAGTCGGCAGTTTCGTCTCGCCCAAGTGGGTACCGCAGATGGCGGGTTCCGCCGAGGTGTTTGCGCAGATCCAGCGTAAACCCGGCGTGACCTATGGCGCTCTCGCCCCCAACCTGCGCGGCTTTGAAGATGCCCTTGCCTGCGGGGTCAAGGAAGTCGCGGTGTTCGCCGCGGCGTCCGAAGCGTTTTCCCAGCGCAACATCAACTGCTCGATCAGTGAAAGCCTGGAGCGATTCGCCCCCATCATGGAGGCCGCCAAGCAGCATGGCGTCAGCGTGCGCGGTTACGTGTCCTGCGTGCTGGGCTGCCCCTATGAGGGTGACGTCGCACCCGAGCAAGTTGCACGGGTCGCACGGGAACTCTATGCCATGGGCTGCTACGAGGTGTCGCTGGGCGACACCATCGGCACCGGCACCGCGGGCGCCACACGCAAGATGTTCGACGTGGTGTCGGCCGATGTGCCCCGGGAAAAACTCGCCGGGCACTTCCACGACACCTACGGCCAGGCCATGGCCAATATCTACGCCAGCCTGCTGGAAGGTATCTCGGTGTTCGACAGCTCCATCGCCGGCCTTGGTGGCTGCCCCTATGCCAAGGGCGCCAGCGGCAACGTCGCCACCGAGGACGTGGTTTACCTGCTCAACGGCCTCGGGATCGAAACCGGAATCAACCTGGATGCACTGATCCTGGCCGGCCAGCAAATTTGTACCGTGCTGGGGCGCCCCACCGGTTCCCGTGTAGCGAAGGCGCGCAGCGCACACTGAGTGTGCGGTTGTGTCGGGGTGTTACCGCAGACACAAAAGCGTGGCCAAAAACGAGTAACACGGAAACAAAACGTAGGGTGTTCCCTGATGCCGAAAACCCTACAAAAAACCAAGTGCTTGTTTTTAAAGGCTTTTTAAAAGTTGGCACGGCTTCTGCTATATCTATCGCATAACAAGAATAAAAAAATTGCGGCAAACCCAATAAAAACAAGACGTAACGACTCTGACATAACAAAAACAACACGGCAGAGACGCAGCTAACAGATTTTTTTGGAGAAGATGTGCTTTTCGGGGTGCTTTTCGGAGTTACCCGCAACCGGGCAGAGAACAATAAAACTACCTTCAGGTAGCTCCCGAACTGGTTGGATCGCTAAGCGAAAAAGTAGATCAGCGCTCAAAAAAATACGTTTGCTCTTGATCCCGGATGGGGATCGACAAAAACAGCGGTAAAGGGCCACGGTTACCAAAAACAAAAACAAACCGCCCCTCAATAATAAAAAAAGAGCACGCGCAACGAAAATTAAAGGGGAGCTTCGGCTCCCCTTTGTGCTGTCTGCGATTTGGATTATTCAGTGCCACCCCTGTGGGAGCGAGCCTGCTCGCGAAAGCGGTGGTTCAGCCGACATCCATTTTGGATGTGTTATCGCCTTCGCGAGCAGGCTCGCTCCCACAAGGGGATGAGTCAGGCTTTATTGATGCGCAACTCCTCGATACTGATCTCGCGCATCCTGAATTTCTGGATCTTGCCCGTCACGGTCATTGGAAACTCTTCCACGAACTTGAAGTAGCGCGGCGTCTTGAAGTGCGCGATGCGCTCCTTGCACCAGGCCTGCAGCTCCTGCTCGGAGGCACTATGGCCGGGGTGGAACTTGATCCAGGCAACGATCTCTTCACCATAACGCGAGCACGGAATGCCGATCACCTGCACATCGGCCACCGCCGGGTGGGTGAAGAAGAACTCTTCCAGCTCGCGCGGGTAAATGTTCTCGCCACCACGAATGATCATGTCCTTGTTGCGCCCGGCAATGCACACGTAGCCCTCTTCATTCATGCTGGCCAGGTCGCCGGTGTGCATCCAGCCGGCCTGGTCGATGGCTTCCGCCGTACCTTGCGGGTTGTTCCAGTAGCCGAGCATCACACTGTAGCCGCGAGTACAGAGCTCACCGATGGTGCCACGGGGCACCAGATTGCCCGCTTCGTCGATGATTTTGCTTTCCAGCTGTGGCTGGGTACGGCCGACAGTGGTCACGCGCAACTCGAGGTCGTCCGAGGGACCTGTCTGCAACGACACCGGGCTGGTTTCCGTCATGCCATAGGCAATCTGCACTTCGTTCATGTGCATTTCATTGATGACCCGGCGCATGACCTCGATCGGGCAAGTCGCCCCGGCCATGATCCCGGTGCGCAGGCTCGACAGGTCGAACTCGGCGCGTTGTGGCTGATCGAGCATGGCGATGAACATGGTCGGCACACCGTAGAGCGCGGTGGCTTTTTCTTCGGCGACAGTGCGCAGGGTCAGCAGCGGATCGAACGCGTCGCTGGGGTAGATCATGGTGCTGCCGTGGGTGATGCAACCGAGGTTACCCATGACCATGCCGAAGCAGTGGTACAACGGCACCGGGATCACCAGACGGTCGACGGCGCTCAGGCCCAGGCTCTCGCCGACCATGTAGCCATTATTGAGAATGTTGTAGTGGCTGAGGGTCGCGCCCTTGGGGAAGCCGGTCGTGCCGGAGGTGTACTGGATGTTCACCGCCTGATCGAAGTGCAGGCTGTCCTGGCGTTCATGCAATTGCTCGACCGATACGCTGCCCGCCAGCCCGGTCAATTGCGACCAGGGCAGGAAACCCTGCGGCGGCTGCGCGTCGAGGCTGATCACGCCGCGCAGTTCCGGCAGGCGCTCGCTGTGCAATTTGCCGATGGCTTGCCCTGCCAGCTCCGGCACCAGGCCCTGCAGCATGGCGTGATAATCGGAGGTCTTGAAAGACCCGGCGCTGACCAGCCATTGGCAGCCGGACTGCTTCAACACGTATTCGAGTTCGGAACTGCGATAGGCCGGGTTGATGTTGACCAGGATCACGCCAATCTTCGCGGTGGCGACCTGTGTAATGCACCACTGGGCACAGTTAGGCGCCCAGATGCCAAGGCGGTCGCCGGCCTGCAGGCCCAGCGCCAATAACGCCCGGGCATGCAGGTCTACCGCATCGGCCAATTGTCGCCAGGTGTAGCGCAGCTGTTGATGGCGCACGACCAGCGCTTCCCCGTTCGGGTACTTTGCCACGGTATTGTCGAACGCCTGGCCGATGGTCATCGCCAGCAAGGCTTTGTCCTGGGAACCACGGGTGTAACTGCGTTGCGGGCTTGCACTGGGTTGATCCATGACGACCCCTATTGTCTTTATTGATGGGCTACCGACGGATACCTGTAGGAGCAGCCGGTCGACGCTCGAATGCTCGCGAAAGTCGTCAACAATAACGCGTGTTTTCTGAATAAACGCTTCAGCCTTGCGTTCATCGCGAGCATTCGAGCGTCGACCGGCTGCTCCTACAGGAACCTGCCTCTACTCTCGCTCAAGTTGACGTTAACGTAAAGGGCGATTGACAGCCATTCGTCACAGGTTTACGTTAACGTAAAGGTGAGAGCCAAAACACTGCCCTCCCCGCCCAACAAAAAAGCCAAAAGGTGACCCATGAGCTACCCATCCCTGAACTTTGCCCTCGGTGAAACCATCGACATGCTGCGCGATCAGGTCCAGTCCTTCGTCGCCAAGGAGATCGCCCCGCGCGCCGCTCAGATCGACATCGACAACCTGTTCCCCGCTGACCTGTGGCGTAAATTCGGCGACATGGGCCTGCTGGGCATCACCGTGCCGGAAGAGTACGGCGGCGCCGGCCTGGGCTACCTGGCGCACGTGGTTGCGATGGAAGAAATCAGCCGTGGCTCGGCTTCTGTAGCCCTGTCCTACGGCGCGCACTCCAATCTCTGCGTCAACCAGATCAACCGCAATGGCAACCACGAACAGAAATCCAAGTACCTGCCCAAGCTGATCAGCGGCGAGCACATCGGCGCCCTGGCCATGAGTGAGCCTAATGCCGGTTCCGACGTGGTTTCGATGAAGTTGCGCGCCGACAAACGCGGCGACCACTACGTGCTCAATGGCAGCAAGACCTGGATCACCAACGGCCCGGACGCCAACACCTACGTGATCTACGCCAAGACCGACCTGGAAAAAGGCCCCCACGGCATCACCGCCTTTATCGTCGAGCGCGACTGGAAAGGCTTCAGCCGCAGCAACAAGTTCGACAAGCTCGGCATGCGCGGCTCGAACACTTGCGAGCTGTTCTTCGATGACGTCGAAGTGCCGGAAGAAAACATCCTCGGCGCGCTTAACGGCGGCGTGAAGGTGCTGATGAGCGGACTCGACTACGAACGCGTCGTGCTTTCCGGCGGCCCGACCGGGATCATGCAGGCCTGCATGGACCTGATCGTGCCCTACATCCACGACCGCAAGCAGTTCGGCCAGAGCATCGGCGAGTTCCAGCTGATCCAGGGCAAGGTTGCCGACATGTACACCCAGCTCAACGCCAGCCGCGCCTACCTGTACGCCGTGGCCCAGGCCTGCGAGCGCGGCGAAACCACGCGCAAGGACGCTGCCGGCGTGATCCTCTACAGCGCCGAACGCGCCACGCAAATGGCCCTCGACGCGATCCAGATTCTCGGTGGCAACGGCTACATCAACGAATTCCCGGCCGGGCGCCTGCTGCGTGACGCCAAGCTGTACGAAATCGGCGCGGGTACCAGTGAGATCCGTCGCATGCTGATCGGTCGCGAACTGTTCAACGAAACCCGCTAAACGGAGCTGTCCATGGCTATCCTGCATACCCAGCTCAACCCCCGTTCGGCGGAGTTCGCGACCAACAGCGCGGCGATGCTCAAACAGGTCGATGCCCTGCACACCCTGCTTGCCCAGGTGGCACAAGGTGGCGGCCCGAAAGCGCAAGAACGCCACACCTCCCGGGGCAAGCTGCTGCCGCGCGAGCGCATCAACCGCCTGCTCGACCCGGGTTCGCCATTTCTGGAGATCAGCCAGTTGGCCGCCTACGAGGTGTACGGCGAAGACGTTCCCGCCGCTGGCGTGATTGCCGGGATCGGCCGCGTGGAAGGCGTCGAATGCATGATCGTCGCCAACGATGCCACGGTAAAAGGTGGCTCGTACTACCCGCTGACAGTGAAAAAGCACCTGCGCGCCCAGACGATCGCCCAGCAGAATCGCCTGCCGTGCATCTACCTGGTGGATTCCGGCGGCGCCAACCTGCCGCGCCAGGATGAAGTGTTTCCGGACCGTGAGCACTTCGGGCGGATCTTCTTCAACCAGGCCAACATGAGCGCCCAGGGCATCCCGCAGATTGCCGTGGTCATGGGCTCCTGCACCGCGGGCGGTGCCTATGTACCGGCCATGGCCGACGAGGCAATCATGGTGCGCGAGCAAGCGACCATCTTCCTCGCCGGCCCACCGCTGGTGAAAGCCGCGACGGGCGAAGTGGTCAGCGCCGAAGACCTGGGCGGGGCCGATGTGCACTGCAAGATCTCCGGTGTGGCCGATCATTACGCCGAAAGCGACGAACATGCCCTGGCCATCGCCCGCCGCAGCGTTGCCAACCTCAACTGGCGCAAGCTGGGTGAAGTGCAGCAACGCGCACCGATCGCCCCGCTCTACGCCAGCGACGAGCTGTACGGCATCGTGCCGGCCGATGCCAAGCAACCGTTCGACGTGCGTGAAGTAATTGCACGGCTGGTGGACGGCTCGGTGTTCGACGAATTCAAAGCGCTGTTCGGAACCACGCTGGTGTGCGGTTTTGCCTACCTGCACGGTTACCCGATCGCGATCCTGGCCAACAACGGCATTCTCTTTGCCGAAGCTGCACAGAAAGGTGCGCACTTCATCGAGCTGGCTTGCCAGCGCGGCATCCC
This sequence comes from Pseudomonas sp. EB271-G4-1, assembly GCF_058791355.1. Classification (NCBI taxonomy): domain Bacteria; kingdom Pseudomonadati; phylum Pseudomonadota; class Gammaproteobacteria; order Pseudomonadales; family Pseudomonadaceae; genus Pseudomonas; species Pseudomonas sp. EB271-G4-1. Next base: position 14,621 of record NZ_JBYTEO010000009.1, on the reverse strand, counting down.
GCTGCTGTTCCTGCAGAACATCACCGGGTTCATGGTCGGGCAAAAATACGAAGCCGGCGGCATCGCCAAGCACGGGGCGAAACTGGTGACCGCCGTGGCCTGCGCCAAGGTGCCGAAGTTCACCGTGATCATCGGCGGCAGCTTCGGCGCCGGTAACTACGGCATGTGTGGTCGGGCCTACGATCCACGTTTCCTGTGGATGTGGCCGAACGCGCGCATCGGCGTGATGGGTGCCGAACAGGCAGCCGGCGTGTTGGTGCAGGTCAAGCGCGAGCAGGCCGAGCGTGGTGGTCATGGTTTCAGTGCCGAGCAGGAAGCCGAGATCAAGCAACCGATCCTCGACCAGTACGAAGAACAGGGCCATCCCTACTATTCCAGCGCTCGCCTGTGGGATGACGGCGTCATCGACCCGGCCCAGACCCGCGATGTCCTGGCACTGGCCTTGTCCGCGTCGTTGAACGCACCCATCGAACCGAGCCGCTTCGGCGTGTTCCGGATGTGATTTTTTTGTAGGAACGGGCTTTTGTGGCGAGGGGATTTATCCCCGTTCGATTGCGCAGCAATCGCCACCAATCGTGAGCGAGCCAGTACCCACAAAGACCGTGGAGAAGGATGAATATGAGCGACTTCAACACCCTCGAACTGCTGACCGACCCGCGTGGCTTTGCCACGCTGTGGCTCAGCCGTGAAGAAAAGAACAACGCCTTCAACGCCCAGATGATCCGCGAACTGATCCTCGCCCTGGACAAGGTGGCCAGCGATGCCAACCTGCGTTTCCTGCTGGTGCGTGGTCGCGGCAAACACTTCAGCGCCGGCGCCGACCTGGCCTGGATGCAGCAATCGGCTGAACTCGATTACGCCACCAACCTCGACGACGCCCGAGAACTGGCAGAGTTGATGTACAACCTCGCCAAGCTGAAAATCCCGACCCTGGCCGTGGTGCAAGGCGCGGCGTTCGGCGGCGCCCTGGGCCTGATCAGTTGCTGTGACATGGCCATCGGCGCCGATGACGCGCAGTTCTGTCTGTCGGAAGTGCGTATCGGCCTGGCACCGGCCGTGATCAGCCCGTTCGTGGTACAAGCCATGGGCGAGCGCGCCACCCGACGCTATGCCTTGACCGCTGAGCGCTTCGGCGGGCAACGGGCACGGGAGCTCGGCCTGTTGTCGGAGAGTTACCCGACGGCCGAGCTGGAACAGAAAATCGAACAGTGGATCGACAACCTGCTGCTCAACAGCCCGGCGGCCATGCGCGCCAGCAAGGACCTGCTGCGTGAAGTCGGCGACGGCACGCTGACCCCGTCCCTGCGTCGCTACACCGAGAACGCCATTGCCCGCATCCGCGTCAGCCCGGAAGGCCAGGAAGGCCTGCGCGCCTTCCTGCAAAAACGTCCGCCGAGCTGGCAAGCCGCAACCACCACCAAGGAGCCGCGTTGATGAGCGCACCTGTCCTCACTACCCTGTTGGTGGCCAACCGCGGCGAAATCGCCTGTCGGGTAATGCGCACCGCCAAAGCCCTGGGCCTGACCACCGTGGCTGTACACAGCGCCACCGACCGCGATGCCCGACACAGCCGTGAAGCCGATATCCGTGTCGACCTCGGCGGCAGCAAGGCCGCCGACAGTTACCTGCAAATCGACAAGTTGATTGCCGCCGCCAAGGCCAGCGGTGCCCAGGCGATCCATCCCGGCTACGGTTTCCTCTCCGAGAATGCCGGGTTCGCCCGCGCCATCGAAGCCGCTGGCCTGATCTTCCTCGGCCCGCCCGCCTCGGCCATCGACGCCATGGGCAGTAAATCCGCGGCCAAGGCCTTGATGGAAACCGCTGGCGTGCCGTTGGTACCGGGCTATCACGGTGAAGCCCAGGACCTCGAGACCTTCCGCGACGCCTGCGAACGCATCGGCTACCCGGTGCTGCTCAAGGCCACGGCCGGTGGCGGCGGCAAGGGCATGAAAGTGGTCGAGGACGTCAGCCAATTGGCCGAAGCCCTGGCCTCGGCGCAACGTGAAGCTCAATCGTCGTTCGGCGATTCGCGGATGCTGGTGGAGAAGTACCTGCTCAAACCCCGCCACGTGGAGATCCAGGTGTTCGCCGATCAACACGGCAACTGCCTGTACCTCAACGAACGCGACTGCTCGATTCAGCGTCGGCACCAGAAAGTCGTCGAAGAAGCGCCGGCGCCCGGCCTGAGCCCTGAACTGCGCCGCGCCATGGGCGAAGCGGCCGTGCGTTCGGCACAGGCCATCGGTTACGTCGGTGCTGGCACCGTAGAATTCCTGCTGGATGCCCGCGGCGAATTTTTCTTCATGGAGATGAACACCCGCCTGCAGGTCGAACACCCGGTAACCGAAGCCATTACCGGCCTCGACCTGGTGGCCTGGCAGATTCGTGTGGCCCGCGGCGAAGCCTTGCCGATGACCCAGGACCAGGTGCCGCTGAACGGTCACGCGATTGAAGTGCGCTTATACGCCGAAGATCCGGGCAATGACTTCCTGCCCGCTACCGGTCGCCTGGAACTGTATCGCGAATCCGCGCCGGGTGCGGGTCGCCGGGTGGACAGCGGCGTTGAAGAAGGCGATGAGATTTCGCCGTTCTACGACCCGATGCTCGGCAAGCTGATTGCCTGGGGTGAGGACCGTGAGCAGGCGCGCTTGCGACTGCTGGCCATGCTCGACGAATTCGCGATTGGCGGGCTCAAGACCAACATCAACTTCCTGCGGCGAATCATCGGTCATCCGGCGTTTGCCCAGGCCGAACTCGATACCGGGTTCATTCCCCGTTACCAGGAACAGCTTTTGCCACAACCTGCGGCACTCAGCGACGCGTTCTGGCAAGCCGCCGCCCAGGCATTCGTCCAGAGCCTGCACAGCCCATCGCGCAGCGATGACCCAAGCTCGCCGTGGGCTATCGGCAACGGTATGCGCGCCGGTTTGCCCGCGCAAATCACCCTGCACCTGAGTTGCGAGGGCCAGGACCGCGCGTTGACGCTGGGCAACCCCCAATCCCAAAGCGCCCGACTCAAGGGCGAGCAGTTGCTGACCGAGCACGAAGGCGTGCGTCGCCAGCACCGGGCGATCCGCCGTGGCGACTGTGTCTACCTGCAATGGGAAGGCGAACTGCGCCGCATCGAGACCTACGACCCGATCACCGCCGTAGAAGCCAGTCACGCCCATCACGGCGGGCTCACCGCCCCCATGAATGGCAGCATCGTGCGCGTGCTGGTGGAGGCCGGGCAAACGGTCGAGGCCGGGGCGCAACTGGTGGTGCTGGAGGCCATGAAGATGGAGCACAGCATCCGCGCACCCCACGCCGGTGTGATCAAGGCGCTGTATTGCCAGGAAGGCGAGATGGTCAGCGAAGGCAGTGCCCTGGTCGAACTGGAAGAAGCCTGACAGGCAGGCCGGCCCCGCGCATGACGCGGGCCGGCCTGGCTAGAATTTCACGGTTGCCTGGACCACCACGCCGATAATTCGGCACTCGTCGGTGAACAGGCTTTTCGGGTAGGTCGGATTGAGCGGGACCAGGTAACGCTGCCCGCCCTCCTCACTCAACTTGCGAAAAATCGCCTCGCTGCTGTCCGGCCATTGCGCGATCACCAGCTTGCCCGGCACCGCGTCCACATCCGGGTCCACCAGGATCAACATGCCCTCGGCAACGCTGGGACCGCTGGGAGCGGTCATGGCATCGCCAACCACCGTCAGCCAGAACGCCGCGCCTCGAGCGTGGTAGTCAGACAGTTCGAAACGGTACGGCGCCCGCTCGCCATCGCGCACCTGCACGGTGTCCCGCCAGTCACTGACCGGGTAGCGAAAGTACGGGTTGTACTTTTGCGTCAGGCAGACCTCATCGTCCTGTTCCTGCCCATGTTCGCGAATCACCAGCGCCACTTCGAGAAAATCCAGGCCCAGGGCCTGCAGCACGCGATTCATGTCGTCGATGCCAGGCTGACGGCGTTTTGTCAGCCAATGCCCGATGCCACCCTGGGACATCCCGAGGCGGTCGGCGAGTATTTCCTGAGTGATCTTGAGTTCACTCATCTTGGCCTTGACCAATGCTATCCATTTATCCATGTGCGGCACGATACGTGGGGGACCTCGGTCGACAAAACACAAAATGTAGTATTAATAGAATTGTCATAAATACGTAACGTATTAGGATGGGTAAACGGATCTGAATTTATCACGGAGTTCGCCTTGACCATGAATCCACCCAGCAACGACTTGCCCGACATGCACATCGACACGTCCCTCAACTCACCCCAGGGCTCCGCCGCCGCACAGCGAGCATTGGATTATTACTTGAAACCAGCTATTGCAGAGGAAGCAGCGCCGGAGCGCCTCTTTGACGTAAACCGAAATATCAGCATCGAAGAAGCCCTGGTGCATGCTTCAGGGCTGCTACGTTGTGCGGCCGCCACTGCCTACGAGTCAGCCAGTCATTTGCACGGGGCACATCGGGACCTGGCGCTCTCGACCGTGCATATGATCGACATGGCAAAGGCAATGGTGAACCGCTCCCTGGAGGGCGGCCAGAAAGGCTAGTTGGAGGAGTACCGGGACAGAAGGACAGGAAAGAATTTTCCCGACGCGCAGCCAAAATCGGTTGACTTGCAAACGAGAATGATTATTATTACATCAGCTGATCGCGAGATCAGTCGATGGACCAGGGACCTTAGGTCGGTCGCCTGGACTATCTCCTCATCAGGCTAATCACGGTTTTTGACCCGGCTTTTTGCCGGGTCTTTTTTTTGCCAGTTTTCTGGCTTATGGCTTCAGGCTAATGAAGTCTTGATGTGTCGCAAATTCGATGGCGCGGATCATATCAAAACAACATTAGTTGGCAAGAGAAGCCTTCTGTCGAGGGGGCAAACTAATGGCAAATAGCACTTGAGAATCAATCGCATACTCTCTAAGCTGCGACGGCGTCAAGGAAGACGCCCCCTCAGCCTATCAATACACGGCTATATGCGAGTCCGCTCGCGGCTCGGTCCCGCCACACAGTACACCGGTGTCAGGATCGCGCAGGATGATCTGGCCCCGCCCGTAACTCGTGCGATCGCACACCACCTCGACTTCGTGCCCGCGCCGTGCCAGTGCCGCCGCCATGTCTCGCGAGGCGTCCTGCTCGATGCCAACCTTCAGTTCGCCCAACCATTGCCAGCGCGGTGCGTCCAGGGCCGCTTGTGGATTGAGCCCGAAATCCACCAGGTTCATGACCATCTGCACATGCCCCTGGGGCTGCATGTAGCCGCCCATCACGCCGAAAGGTCCCAGCGCTTCACCGTCCTTGCTGAGAAACCCGGGAATGATGGTATGGAAGGTCTTTTTCCCAGGTGCCAGGCAATTCGCATGGCTGGGATCAAGGCTGAATTCTTCGCCACGGTTTTGCAGGGCGATACCGCTGTCGGGCAGCACCACGCCGGAACCGAATCCGTGATAATTGCTCTGGATGAATGACACCATGTTGCCGTCGGCATCGGCGGTGGCCAGGTAGACGGTGCCACTGGCATGGGGATCGCCCGGCTTCGGTGCCGCCGCGCGTTCGCCGATCTGTGCCCGCCGGTGGGTGGCATAGGCGTCGCTGAGCAAATCGTCCACGGCAACCCGCATGTGCTGCGGGTCTGTGATGTAGTGCAGCCCATCGCTGTAGGCGAGCTTCATGGCTTCAAGTTGACGGTGCCAGGTCTGTTGGCTGTCACGGTGGTCGAATGCGAATCCTTCGAGAATCTTCAGCGTCATCAAGGCCACCAGTCCCTGGCCGCTCGGCGGAATCTCCCAGACGTCGACACCGCGGTAGTTAACCTTGATCGGCTCGACCCACTGGGCGCGGTAGTCTTGCAGATCACTGGCACGCAGGTAGCCGCCGGTGGCGCGCGAATGAGCGTCCAGGCGTTGCGCCAATGCGCCGCGATAGAAGCTTTCGCAACCGCTGGCCGCCAGCTCGCTCAAAGTGCGTGCCTGGGCCGGGTTGCGAAACAGTTCGCCTGCGCGCGGTGCGCGGCCGTCAATCAGAAAGGTTTCGAACCAGCTGTCGAGCACGTCGCTACGATCAGGGGTGAAATCTTCCAGTGCGGTTTGCCACTGCAAGGCAACCACCGGCGACACCGGAAATCCATCCCGCGCCAGGCTGATCGCTGGCTCCAACAGATCGGCAAAGGGCAGGCGACCAAACCGCGTGGACAGCTCAGCCCAGGCGGACGGACAGCCCGGCACCGTCACAGGCGTCCAGCCATGCAGCGGCATTTTTTCATGACCGGCCGCCCTCACCGCCTCTATGCTCAAGGCTTGCGGGGCTGCACCGTTGGCATTCAGACCGTGCAATTTGTCCTGGGTCCAGACCAATGCAAAGGCGTCGCCGCCAATCCCGCAACCGGTAGGTTCGACCACCGTCAGGGCCGCAGCCGTGGCAATCGCCGCATCGATGGCATTGCCTCCGCGCCGCATCATTTCAATTCCGGCTTCGGCGGCCAGTGGCTGGGAGGCGGCGACCATGCCGCGCTTGGCGAAGACACTTTGACGTTGTGACGCGTAGGGATACTCATGGGCAGAAAACTTGAACATGGCAGGACTCACACAAATGGGTTGGACAAACTCAAAGCACGCGACTGAGAAACGCTCGGGTACGGGCATGCTTCGGCTGGCTGAAGATCTGTTCGGGCGGCCCCTGCTCGATCAGTTCACCTTGATCGAGCACCACCACGCGGTCGGCCACCTCGCGGGCAAAACCCATCTCGTGGGTGACCACGACCATGGTCATGCCCTCCTCGGCCAGCTCCTTCATCACTTGCAGTACTTCGCCAACCGTCTCCGGATCCAGGGCGCTGGTAGGCTCGTCGAATAGCATTGCCTGGGGTTTCATCGCCAGCGCCCGGGCAATTGCCACTCGCTGCTGCTGACCACCTGACAACATCGAAGGATAGTGATCGGCTTTCTCCGCCAACCCCACGCGCTTGAGCAGCGCCCTCGCTTGTTCAACCGCCGCAGCACGAGGCACGCCCAGCACCTGGATGGGCGCTTCGATGATATTTTCCAGGGCGGTCATGTGCGGGAACAAATTGAAGCGCTGGAACACCATGCCGATGTCCCGGCGCTGACGCGCAATGTTGCGTTCCGAGTCGCGGGCCAGGCTGCCATCGGCGCGGGTGCGGTAGCCCATTGGCCGACCACCGACACGGATCTGCCCGGACTGAATGTCTTCGAGCAGGTTGATGCAGCGGATAAAGGTGGTTTTGCCGGAACCGGAAGCGCCGATCAGCACCACCACTTCACCGCGTTTCACTTGCAGTGAAATGCCCTTGAGAATTTGCAGGTCACCGAAAGACTTGTGGACATCCAGCGCTTCGATCACCAGTTCTTCACTCATGTGCGCCATCTCAACGCCCCCTCAGCAGTTTCATGGTGTTGCGGCCAAACATCCGGCTGGCAGCCGGTGCCGGGCGATCGGATTGACCGAAGCGTTTTTCCAGCCAGCGCTGAAAGAAGCCCCACAGCGTGGTCAAGGCCAGGAAGTAGATGGCCACGACCAGATACAGCTCGAACACACGGAAAGTCGCCGAGGTCACCATTTGCGTGCTAAGCAGCAACTCCTGCACCCCGATGACGCTGACCAGCGTGGTGTTTTTCAACATCACGTTGAACTCGTTACCCAGCGGCGGCACGATCACCCGGAACGCCTGGGGCAGGACGATGCGCCGCATCAATTTGGCAAAGGTCATGCCCAGGGAGCGCCCGGCCTCGTATTGGCCCTTGTCCACCGCACCGATACCGGCGCGGATGATTTCCGCCATATAAGCGCCTTCATTCAGGCCCAGGGCAATGATCGCCGCCTGGATGTTGCCCGGCACGATGAACCAGCCGAGATCCAGGTCCTCAAAGCGGAAAATGCCCCCCGCCGCCAGTGCCGTGTACAGGAACACGATCTGCACCAGCAGCGGCGTGCCGCGCATCAGCCAGACATAAAAACGCACCGGGTACTGCAACAGCGGGTTGCTCGACAGCTTCATCAACGCCGCGATCAACCCCAGGACGCAACCTAGCAACATCGCCGACACGCTGATCAGGCAGGTCAGCCACAGCCCCGTCAGGTAGACATCGCTGGGCTGCAACAGGTACTGCCAGAACACATCCCAATTGAAATTCATCCGCTTTGCCCTCAGTCCAGTTTGTCGCTGTCGACATGCCATTTACTGAGGAGCGCGGCGTAACTGCCGTCGGCGCGCATGCCTTGCAGCACCTCGGTCAAGGCCACAGTCAGCTGCGGATCGCTTTTGCGCACGCCGAAGCCGGTAAGGATGCGGTTGAACGCCGGCACCGCCGACTGGAACAGGTCAGGCGCGAGTTGCTGATAATGGCCGGCGGATTCGACCGTGGTGCCGAACGCGTCCACCTGATTGATGCGCAAGGCCTGGAAGGCGTCGGCGTCGACGTTGTACACCACCAGTTTCATCGGCGCCTTGCCGGCCGCTTCGAGCTTTTCGTTTTCCTTGCCCAACAGCACCCGGATGGTCGAACCGTTGCTGACCGCGACCTTGAGCCCGGACAGGTCCTCCAGGGTGTTCACCGCTTTCGGGTTGCCCTTGGGCACCACGATGGATTGGCTGGAATACATGAAATTGACGATGTCGATCACCTCGCGGCGTTCGGGCTTGTCGAACAACTGATCGACGATCATGTCGCACTGCTGCGCCAGCAGCGCCGGGATCAGCCCGGCGAAAGGCGAGATGCGCCACTCGACTTTCTTGTCACCGAGGCGCTGGGCAATCGCCTCCCCCATGTCGACCTGCAGCCCAACCGGTTTCTGTTTCACGTCAAAGGACACCAACGGCGGTGAATCCATGCCGGAGCAATAGACGATTTTCTCGCTCTTGCTCAATCGCTCGGGTAACTCGGGGGCGGCGAGCGCCCATTGCGAACATAGACTCAAGGTGAACACGGCAACTAACGCGCAAGGCTTGTGCATGGCAAAACTCCAAGTGGCTGCAACGTAAGTCCCCTGTAGGAGCTGCCGCAGGCTGCGATCTTTTGATGTTGTTTCTAAAGATCAAAAGATCGCAGCCTGCGGCAGCTCCTACAGTGGAATGTGGGGTTCTTCTATTGATGGGCTTCGAGGAACTGAATCAGCCTCGGAATGGTGCCTTCGATGTGTTCGCACACTACCGCGGCCGCCTTGTCCGGGTCGCCGGAACGCAGTGCGGCAATAATCGAGGCGTGCTCGTCGCGGGCGCTGCGGGGTTTGTCGGCGTGTTGCAGCCACAGGCGCATGTGCGGCTCGATCACCGAATACAGCGCCGAAATCTGCCGCATCAGGCGCGGACGGTCACTCAGGCTGCACAGGTATTCATGGAAGGCGCGATGGCGGCTGACCCACTCGGCGCCGTCCTCACGGTAGTCGTCCATCTCATCGAGCAGGCGCTCCAGATGGCTGAAATGGCGCTCGGTGAGTTTCGTCACGGCAACACGAATGGCGAGACCTTCCAGGGCGCTGCGCATCTCGAACACCTCACGCATTTCCTCGATGTTCAGGCCGCGCACGATCGCGCCGCGATTGGGCCGCAACGTCACCAGGCCATCGGCATCCAGGCGCCGAAAGGCTTCGCGCACCGGCATGCGGCTCATGCCGATTTCACCGGCGATGTCCTCGGCAATCAGGCGCTCGCCAGTGCGGTAGCGACCTTTGCAAATGGCCTCCAGGAGAAAGTTGTAAGCCTCTTCCTCAGCGGTGACAGGTTGGCGCTCTGTATAGGCAGGGGCGAATTTCATCAAATGCACCTTTTGTATTTTTGTATCCAATTATCCATAAAGCCAAAAAAGCACGTTGCGTGCCAGCTTCGCCATACGCTGCTCAGGTGCATGATTCGATTGATATAACTGAAATCGGCAAGGCTGTTAGCGCCCATCGACGTTGGGGGATAACGAGTTGAAATGAATCAGGGTGTAACCAAAAAGCCCCAACAGGGGGCGGGTGGTAACACCGCCAGTGAAACGTTTTATCTGCCCTGCCAGCCCGCTACGCTTGCGTGTAAAGTACCGCCATAAAAATCTCAATCAGGAACCCTGACCGTGGCTAAAACTCTCGACATCAGTGCCAACTTCGACAGCGGCAACATCCAGGTCATCGATGTCAGCGACCCACTCAAACCCCTGCTGGCCATCCGTCCCGATAGCAAAAGCAACCATTTCCAATGGTTCCACTTCAAGGCCAGCGGCCTGCATGTCGGCCAGGACCATTGGTTTCGCCTGAACAATGCCAGCCAGTCCTCCTACAACAAGGCCTGGACCGGCTATCAAGCGGTGGCGTCCTACGACCACGTCAACTGGTTCCGTGTGCCGACCATTTTCGAGGGCGACTGCCTGCGTTTCAGCCTCGAAGCTGAACAGACCCACGCCTGGTTCGCCTACTTCGAACCCTACAGCCGTGGCCGCCACGACTGGTTGATCGAGCAAGCACTGACCAAGGCCGGCACCGAATTGCTGGCCACCGGCAAGAGTGTCGAAGGTCGCGACATCCAGTTGCTGCGCAAAGGCACTGGCGCCGAAGGCCAGCGCAAGGTGTGGATCATTGCCCAGCAACATCCCGGCGAACACATGGCCGAGTGGTTCATGGAAGGTGTGATCGAGCGCCTGGAGAAACACGACGACCCGGTGCTGAACAAGCTGCTGGCCAGTGCCGACCTGTACCTGGTGCCGAACATGAACCCGGACGGAGCCTTCCACGGCCACCTGCGCACCAACGCCATGGGCCAGGACCTGAATCGCGCCTGGCAAAGCGCCAGCGAGGAACTCAGCCCGGAAGTCTTTTTCGTCCAGCAGCAGATGGAAAAATACGGCGTCGACCTGTTCCTCGACATCCATGGCGACGAGGAAATTCCCCACGTGTTCACCGCTGGCTGCGAGGGCAATCCAGGCTACACGCCGCGGATCGAAAAACTCGAGGAACACTTCCGCAACCACCTCAAGCACACTACCAAGGACTTCCAGACCAAGCACGGCTACACCCGTGACGAACCGGGCAAAGCCAACATGACCCTGGCGTGCAACAGTGTCGGGCAGAAATACGATTGCCTGTCGCTGACCCTGGAAATGCCGTTCAAGGACCACGACGACCATCCGAACCCGTTGACCGGCTGGTCGGGGAAACGGTCGAAGCAGTTGGGCAAGGATGTGTTGACGACGGTGGCGGATATGGTTGGCGTTTTGCGCTGATCTATCGCGCGATACCTGTAGGAGCGAGCCTGCTCGCGATGGAGGTCAACGATGACGCGGGAAGCCTGAAGCCCCACGGCGTCCTCCGGTTTTTCGCGAGCAGGCTCGCTCCTACAGGTTTTAAGTGTCAATGCTGCCGGCGATCACCCGCGGTCTTTGCCTCGCAACATGCTGTCCAGCACCTCATCGCGGCGCACCCAACCGTGAAACAACGCCGCGGCCAGATGCAGCAGCACCGTCAGGAACAGCAGGTACGCCAGATAGCCGTGTGCCTTGCGCAGGAACGCGAACACTTGCGCATTCGCCGGCACGATCGATGGCAACTGCAATGAGTTGCTGAGCATCACCGGTTCACCCGACGCAGAAATCATTGCCCAGCCTAATAACGGCAAAACCAGCATCAGGGCGTACAGCAGCACATGGGACGCCTTGGCCGCCAGCGCTTGCCAAGCCGGCAGGTCGGCGGGCAGCGGTGGCTGCTGGGTGGAGAAGCGTACGACCAGTCGCACGATCACCAGCAACAGAATCGCCACGCCCAGGGGCTTGTGCAGGTTAATCAGCCATTCATGACGCTCGGACACCGAGGCAACCATGCCCGCACCAATGAACAGCATGGCGATGATCATCAGCGCCATCAGCCAGTGCAGCAGGCGCGCCAGGGGAGCGAAGTGGTTGGGTTGGTTGCTCATTGCTGGGCCTCCTGTTTGGCGGCGGGCAACTGGCTGACTTCGCTGGTGCGACGCAGGTAGGAATTGGCATAACCGGCTGAACGAGCGGCGAGCAGCGGGTCGTCGGAACCTTCGATGCCGGCAGGGAGCACCAGCGGGTCATAGTTGATGTCGCGGCACTCACCGCTGAGTTGCGGCTGGGTGCTTTCAAGAACCAGGGTGCCTGCGTTCAACACCTTGCGCCCCTCGGGCCAGGCCTTGCTCGCATCGTTAACCGGGTCACCGGGGTTGGCCAAAGTGATGTTCAACTGAAAGCGCAGTGGACCGGCGGCGATGCGCTGAACCAGGTCTTTCTCGAGGAAATCGCTGCCTTGCGGGGCGGTGGCACCCGGCGCGTCCTGAACCGCTGGCACCATGCTCCAGCGCACGGCTTGACGTTGCCCGGCGGCATTGACCAGATAGAACGCGTTAACGCTGTTGTAGGTTTCCGTCACGTAACTGGCCGAGGGTTTCGCGGTCTTGATCCAGGCCAGGAACGGTGCGGCTTCCGGGTGCGAGCCGAAGAACGCCGGCACCGCCGCCGGGTCCGGTTTGCCCGTCGCGGGAACCGGCGACTGGGCCTGTTGCAATTGATAGAACGCCTCGGGCGTGCCCACCGGGAACACCGGCATGCTGTTCATTCCGGTGCGCCATTGCTGGCCGTTGGCCTGGGTGAAACGTAACGCCAGGCTGCGTATCGGCACGGCGCTATCTGGCGCGTAGGGATTACCCGCCGGCAAGGCGAAACGACCGACCACCGGGGTCCGCGCCTGATTGAACACCTGCGCGGTGGAATAGCTGCGCGCCTCGCCACTGCTCTCGAAATGGCCGATCACGCACACGCCTTTGGCGTGGTTACGACGAAATCCCGGGTGCACGCCGTTGTTGGTTTCCAGCACATTGACCAGCTTTTTCGGGGTCAGGCGCTGTGGGTCAAAGGTGCCATTGACGTAGGCAAATGCCCCAGCCACTGCAGCCACGACCACGGCAATGCCGGCCAGACGCAACATCAGGCTCGCGGCACTCAAGGGTGGCGGTGATGATCGATCTACCATGAAAGACTCCAGGGCCATCGGCCACAAGTGAAAAGAATCAGGCAGACGAACCTCGCGGCGGTTTATTCCATCGACCGGTATTTATTTTGCCGGGTGTGGAATAACCTCCCATGCCAAGCGTCTTCCTGGTTCAAAGCGTAGTGAGAAACCAGAAATTCATGAACGATATCGACGAACAACTGCGAGAAATCATTCCCAGGTTGCGCCGCTTCGCCGTATCGCTGACGCGCAATTCCAGCAGCGCCGATGATCTGGTGCAGTCGTGTCTTGAGCGTGCGCTATCAAGCTGGGGCGCCAAGCGCGTCGAGGGCGACTTGCGCGCCTGGTTGTTCTCGATTCTTTATCGACAGTTTCTCGATGCTCACCGTCGCTCCCGACGCTACGCGCGAATGCTTGAATTCTTTACCGGACGCGATGATGCGCAGCCTTCGGTGGAGCGGACCGTGATCGCTCAATCGACCCTCAACGCCTTCGATCAACTGCCAACCGAACAGCGCGCGCTGCTGCTGTGGGTGTCGGTTGAGGGGCTGAGTTACAAAGAGGTCGCCGAGATTCTCGACGTACCCACCGGGACCGTGATGTCCCGCCTGTCTCGGGCTCGCCAAGCCCTGCGCCAACTCAGCGATGGCGAAATCAACCGCCCTGCCCTGCGGAGACTCAAATGATCAGCATGCCCCCCAGCGAGCGCGACCTGCACGCTTACGTCGACCATCAGTTGGACGAGGAAGACCGGCGTCTGGTGGAGACCTTCCTGGCCAGTAACCCACAGGCGGCCGCGCAGGTTCGCGGCTGGCAGCAGGACGCCCAGCACCTGCGCGCAGCCCTCGGCGGCGCCTTGCAGCAGCCCCCCAACCCCGATCTGGAACCGGCAGTCATTCGCCAACGCCTCCAGCGCCAGTCCCGTCGTCACCTGGCCAGCGCCGCGATGTTGCTGATTGCTGTCAGCATCGGCGGCTTCAGCGGCTGGCAAGCCCGGGAAATGACCCTGGCCGGCGCGTCAGCCCCGATGACCGATGCCCTGCAGGCCTATCGCCTGATTGCCCAGCAAGGCATCCTGCCAGCCGACTACAAGGCTGGCGACGACGCAGACATGCAGGGCTGGCTCGACCGTTATTTCACCCAGGCCAATCGCCTGCCTGATTTATCCGGTGCAGGCTTCAAACCGGCCAGCGGGCGTTTGCTCAGCACTGAGCAAGGCCCGGCGGCGATGGTGGTCTACGAGGATCAGAACGGGCAGAAAATCAGTTTTTATGTGCGCCCGCCGGGACCGAAGAACTTTCTGCTGCCCCGGGGTAGCCGCAGTGATGGCGGCTTGCAGGCCGAGTACTGGTCGGGTGGTGGCTACAACTATGCGATGGTCAGCCCGGCGGATACGCCGGCGGCGCGTATGCTCAGGCAGACCACGCAGTTCTGACAACACTATCCCTTGTAGGAGCGAGCCTGCTCGCGAAAGTGTGGGGTCAGTCGACATCAATGCTGAATGTGCTGCCGCCTTCGCGAGCATGCTCGCTCCTACAGGGGATCAGGTGCACCTGCAAAAGTCAGGTCGGCTTTAAGGCCGCCTCGCTTTGCTGTTGATCGCGAGCGCCCCGTTAACCACGCTGGCCGAACGCAGGCATTGCGCAGTGGGGAAACCGGCAGGACGCCGGTTTAGCCGCGCT
>NZ_JBYTEO010000008.1:119901-139006 GCF_058791355.1 Pseudomonas sp. EB271-G4-1 | reverse complement strand
GACCTTAAAAAATCAAGGTCAAAAGATCGCAGCCTGCGGCAGCTCCTACACAAGACCGTGTTGTTTCAATGCCCACTCGACATGCTCGCGCACCAGTTCGGACGGATGTTCGCGTCGCGCCTTCAATGCCTCCAGTACCGGAATCGTTGAAGGCGCATTTCCCAAGCCCACCGCCAAGTTGCGCAGCCAGTTTTCGTAGCCGGCCCGGCGCAAGGGAGAACCTTCGGTGCTGCTGAGGAATTTATCCTCGTCCCACATGAACAACTCGGCCAGTCCGGCGTTGTCCAGGTTGTGCCGTGGCTTGAAATCGCTTTCGCCGGACGGACGGGCAAAGCGGTTCCACGGGCAGACGATCTGGCAGTCATCGCAACCGAACACCCGATTACCGATCAGCGGTCGCAGCTCTTCGGGGATGGCGCCCTTGAGTTCGATGGTCAAATAGGAAATACAGCGCCGGGCGTCCAGCACATAGGGGCCGACGAAGGCGTTGGTCGGGCAGATGTCGAGACAGGCGCTGCAGCGGCCGCAGTGTTCGGTGGCATGGGGTGGATCCACGGGCAACGGCAGGTCGACGAACAGTTCGGCCAGGAAGAAATAACTGCCAGCCTTGCGATTCAAGACCAGGGTGTTTTTGCCGATCCAGCCCAGACCCGCTTTCTCTGCGATGGCTTTTTCCAGCACGGGAGCGCTGTCGACAAACGCGCGATAACCAAACGGACCAATCTCGGCCTGGATTTTTTCCGCCAGTTGTTGCACGCGTTTGCGGATCAATTTGTGGTAATCGCGGCCCAAGGCATAACGCGAGACGTAGGCTTTTTCCGGTTGGGCGAGCAATTGCGCCATTCTGGTATCGCCCGACAGGTAGTCCATGCGCAGCGATACCACGCGCAAAGTGCCTGGTACCAGTTCTTCGGGGTGCGAGCGTTTGCTGCCGTGGGCGCCCATGTATTCCATTTCGCCGTGGTAGCCGGCTGCAAGCCAGCGTTCCAGGTGCTGCTCATGCTCGGCGAGGTCCAGGCCGCTGATGCCGACTTGTTGAAAGCCCAGCTCACGGCCCCAGTCCTTGATGGATTGGGCGAGGGCAGGCAGATCTGTGGTAATAGCGGGCATGAGGCGAGAGAAACCGGAGCTGAGGTGCGTATAATTCTGCCAGACATCGGAGCCCGTAGACGCATGCCGCACACTAAAGATGATTTACCCGACGCGCTGTACAGCGCCGCGCAGGTCCGAGGGCTCGATGCGAGCCTGATCGCGGCTGGCACATCGGGCTTCGAATTGATGCATCGCGCCGCACGGGCCACCTGGCGAGCGCTGGTCCGGCATTGGCCGGCGGCGAATGAATTAACGGTGGTCGCAGGCCACGGCAATAACGCTGGCGACGGTTACCTGGTCGCCGTGCTGGCCAAGCGCGGCGGGTGGACGGTACGGGTTCTGGCGGCAGGCGATCCCCGGCAGCTGCGCGGTGATGCGGCTTCGGCCCATGCCGAAGCGGTGTCCGAAAACGTGGTCATCGAAGCGTGGAGCGCGCAATCGGACTACCGGGGCATTGTCCTCGACGCCTTGCTCGGTACCGGCTTGGCCGGTGATGTGCGCGAGCCGTACGCCAGTGTCATCGCCGCGATCAACGCCAGCGGCCTTCCGGTGGTGGCGGTGGATATCCCCTCCGGGCTATGCGCTGATACCGGGCGCATCCTCGGTTGTGCCGTGCGAGCCGATCTGACGGTAACCTTTATCGGCTTGAAGTTGGGGTTATTCACCGGCGACGCGGCAAATGTGGTGGGCGAGCGGGTGTTCAATGACCTGCACGCCGATCCCCGGCTGCTCGAGGGGGCGCCGATTACCGCCCGACGCCTGACAGCCGGCAACCTGCCGCGCCTGGCCGCCCGCAGGGGCGCTTCCCATAAGGGCCAGTTCGGCCACGTATTGCTGATCGGTGGCGATCGCGGGCTGGGCGGGGCAATCCTGTTGAGCGCGCAAAGTGCATTGCGCAGCGGCGCGGGCATGGTGTCGCTGGCGACCCGCCCCGAGCATGTGCCGGCTGCCCTGGCCCGGATCCCCGAGGCGATGGCGCTGGGCGCTGCGTCGGCCAATCAACTGATGGATTTGCTTCAAAAGGTGTCCGTACTGGTGGTCGGCCCTGGACTGGGGCAGGGTGCATGGGGGAGAAGCTTGTTGTCGGCCGCCGCCAACGCACCCCTGCCGCAAGTCTGGGACGCCGATGCGCTGAACCTGCTGGCGGAAGGCCGGGTGAGCTTGCCCAAGGGGTGCGTGATCACGCCGCATCCGGGAGAAGCCGCTCGGTTGCTGGGACTCAGCACTGCCCAGGTTCAGGCCGATCGCCCCGCGGCGGCCCATGCACTGAGCAAAAAATACACAGCAGTGGTGGTGCTCAAGGGGGCCGGCAGTCTGATCGCCTGTCCTGACGGGCGGCTTGCCGTGTGTCATCAAGGTCATCCGGCAATGGCTGCCGCCGGTCTGGGCGACGTGCTGGCGGGTCTGGTGGGTGCGCTGCTGGCCCAGGGCATGGACGCGTTCGATGCGACTTGCCTGGCCGTCTGGCTACACGCCAATGCCGGTGAACGCCAAGGTAAATTCGGCCGTGGACTGGCGGCCAGTGATTTGATACCAGCCATTCGTCAGTTGTTGGAGGAGCAAGCACCGTGTCTGAAGTAACCCTGTACCTGGCCGATGAGCAGGCCATGAGCGACTTTGGCGCACGTATCGCCCGTATCACCGAGGGGCATGGCCTGATCTTCCTCGAAGGTAATCTGGGGATGGGGAAAACCACATTGTCCCGGGGTATCATTCGTGGTTTGGGGCATGTCGGGGCGGTCAAAAGCCCGACCTTCACCCTGGTCGAACCCTATGAGATCGGCGACATTCGTGCCTTCCATTTCGACTTGTATCGCCTGGTCGATCCGGAGGAGCTGGAATTTCTCGGCATCCGCGACTATTTCGAGGACGATGCGCTGTGCCTGATCGAATGGCCCGATAAAGGTGCAGGCTTTTTGCCAAAGCCCGACCTGACCATTACCATTAGCCCGCGAGACAGCGGGCGTTCGCTGAAAATTTTACCCAGGGGTTCGCGTGGCGAGGCCTGGTGTGCCGCTTTGGCATTGGAATCCAAATAGATGATGGGGTTAGGTATGCGCTTTCGCGCGTTGGTTGCTGCCGTAGGGGTGATGTTTCTGGCGGTGACCGTCGACGCTGTGGCCGAGACGAAGGTCAACAGTGTTCGCCTGTGGCGGGCTCCGGACAACACGCGGCTGGTGTTCGACCTGTCCGGTCCGGTGCAGCACAGCGTCTTTACGCTGACGGCCCCGGATCGCCTGGTCATCGACATCAATGGCGCGAGCCTCGGTGCGCCGTTGAACGTCAACTCGTCCAACACCCCGATCACCGCGATGCGCTCGGCACAACGTACGCCGACCGACTTGCGGGTGGTCATCGACCTGAAAAAGGCGGTGACGCCAAAAAGCTTCTCCTTGGCGCCCAACGCCCAGTATGGCAATCGCCTGGTGGTCGATCTGTTCGATAACCCGGCCGATGCCGCGCCACCGCCACCAGTGCCGACGCCATCGGTGGCCACGGTGCCGGCCGTTCCGGTCACGCCATCCGAACCTTCGATCAAGCTGCCTCCCGCACCGGCCGGCAAGCGCGACATCGTTGTGGTAATCGATGCCGGTCACGGTGGTGAAGACCCGGGCGCCTCCGGCTCCCGTGGTCAGCGCGAGAAGGACGTGGTGCTGCAGATCGCCCGTGAAACGCAGCGCCAGGTCAATGGCATGAAAGGCTTTCGCGCGGAGCTGACGCGCACCGGCGACTATTTCATTCCATTGCGTGGCCGTACGGAAATTGCCCGCAAGAAAGGCGCCGACCTGTTTGTCTCGATTCACGCCGACGCCGCGCCTTCTGCCGCGGCGTTCGGTGCCTCGGTGTTCGCCCTGTCCGATCGTGGTGCCACTTCGGAAACCGCGCGCTGGCTGGCTGACAGCGAAAACCGTTCGGACCTGATCGGGGGTGCCGGCAACGTCAGTCTCGACGATAAGGACCGCATGCTGGCTGGCGTATTGCTCGATCTGTCGATGACCGCGTCCCTGACCTCCAGCCTGAACGTCGGCCAGAAAGTGCTGAGCAACATCGGCCGGGTCACGCCACTGCACAAGCAACGCGTCGAGCAGGCCGGGTTCATGGTGCTGAAGTCGCCGGACATCCCGTCGATCCTGGTCGAAACCGGGTTTATCTCCAACGCCAACGAAGCCTCGAAGCTGGCTGCGTCGAGCCACCAGCAGGCGCTGGCGCGCTCCATCAGCAGCGGCGTGCGCCAGTTCTTCCAGCAGAATCCGCCACCGGGCACTTACATTGCCTGGCTGCGTGATTCCGGAAAAATCGCTCAAGGTCCTCGTGACCATCGGGTAAACCCGGGCGAGACGCTGGCGATGATCGCGGTGCGCTATCAAGTGTCCCCAGCGACCCTGCGCAGTGCCAACAACCTGTCGAGCGATGAGCTCAAGATCGGCCAGCACCTGACCATCCCAGGCACTGAACTGGCGGCCAAGGAATGAACGAAGTCGTGAACAACAGCGCTCGCATCGAGCTGCTCAGCCCACGGTTGGCGAACCAGATCGCCGCTGGCGAAGTGGTTGAACGGCCGGCTTCGGTGATCAAGGAGTTGCTGGAAAACAGCCTCGACTCCGGCGCCAAGCGCATCGATGTCGACGTGGAGCAGGGTGGCGTCAAGTTGCTCCGGGTGCGCGACGATGGCAGCGGCATTTCCGCCGATGACCTGCCGCTGGCCCTGGCGCGACACGCCACCAGCAAGATCCGCAACCTGGAAGATCTTGAACAGGTCATGAGCCTGGGCTTTCGCGGTGAGGCATTGGCATCGATCAGTTCGGTTGCGCGCCTGACCCTGACGTCGCGCACCCGCGATGCCGAGCAGGCCTGGCAAGTCGAGACCGAGGGCCGTGACATGGCGCCGCGGGTGCAGCCTGCGGCTCATCCGGTGGGTACCTCGGTCGAGGTGCGTGACCTGTTCTTTAATACTCCAGCACGCCGCAAGTTTCTCAAGACCGAAAAAACCGAATTCGATCACCTGCAGGAAGTCATCAGGCGCCTGGCCCTGGCGCGGTTCGACGTGGCCTTTCATCTGCGTCATAACGGCAAGACCATCCTCAGCCTGCACGAAGCCCGCGACGATGCAGCTCGCGCCCGGCGCGTGGCGGCCATTTGCGGACCCGGTTTCCTGGAGCAGGCGCTACCGATCGAAATCGAGCGCAATGGCCTGCATCTGTGGGGCTGGGTAGGGTTGCCGACCTTCAACCGCAGCCAGGCGGACTTACAGTATTTCTTTGTCAATGGTCGTGCCGTGCGCGACAAGCTGGTGGCACACGCCGTGCGCCAGGCTTATCGCGACGTATTGTTCAACGGCCGGCATCCGACGTTCGTGCTGTTCTTCGAGGTCGACCCGACGGGCGTCGATGTCAACGTGCACCCCACCAAGCACGAAGTGCGCTTCCGTGAAGGGCGCATGGTTCACGATTTTCTCTATGGCACCCTGCACCGTGCCTTGGGCGATGTGCGGCCGGACGATCATCTGGCGGCGCCGGTTGCGACAGCCGCAGTGCGGCCTACCGGCCTCGAAGCCGGTGAGTTCGGCCCGCAGGGTGAGATGCGCCTGGCCGCCAATGCGCTGCTGGAACAGCCTCAGGCACAGCCTTCGTTCAATGCACCCGCCGGTTCGGGGGCAGGGGCTGGATATCAATATCAATACACCCCGCGTCCCCAGTCAGCTGTTCCGGTTGCAGAAGCACAGGCCGCCTATCGCGAATTCTTCGCGCCGTTGCCCGAGGCCAATGCGGTAGCGCTGCCAGCTGGTCAGGACGACATTCCGCCGCTGGGCTACGCGCTGGCGCAGCTCAAAGGCATCTACATCCTTTCGGAAAACGCCCAGGGGCTGGTGCTGGTAGACATGCATGCCGCTCATGAGCGGATCATGTACGAACGCCTGAAAGTCGCCATGGCCAGCGAAGGCTTGAGCGGGCAACCGCTGCTGGTGCCCGAAACCCTGGCACTCAGTCAACGTGAAGCCGATTGCGCCGAAGAGCATGTTGCCTGGTTCCAGCGCCTGGGCTTCGAACTGCAGCGCCTCGGCCCGGAAACCCTGGCCATTCGGCAGATACCAGCCTTGCTCAAACAGGCTGAGGCCAATCGACTGGTGGGTGACGTGTTAGCCGACTTGATGGAATATGGCACCAGCGACCGGATTCAGGCGCACCTCAACGAATTGCTCGGCACCATGGCCTGCCATGGCGCGGTCCGGGCCAATCGGCGCCTGGCCCTGCCGGAAATGAACGGTCTGCTGCGCGACATGGAAAACACCGAGCGCAGCGGTCAATGCAACCATGGCCGACCGACCTGGACCCAACTGGGCCTGGACGATCTGGACAAACTGTTCTTGCGCGGTCGTTGATGAACCGGTTCCCCCCTGCGATTTTCCTGATGGGCCCGACCGCCGCCGGCAAGACCGACCTGGCCATCGAGCTCACCAAAGTGCTGCCCTGCGAGCTGATCAGTGTCGATTCGGCGCTGGTCTACCGCGGCATGGACATTGGTACCGCCAAGCCATCAAAAGAGCTGTTGGCAGAGTTCCCGCACCGTTTGATCGATATTCTCGACCCGGCCGAGGCCTACTCGGCGGCAGATTTCCGTCGCGATGCCCTGCAAGCCATGGCCGAGATCACCGCGCGGGGCAAAATTCCGCTGCTGGTCGGCGGCACAATGCTCTATTACAAGGCGTTGGTTGAAGGGCTTGCGGATATGCCGGCCGCCGACCCGGAGGTCCGCGCGCAGATCGAGGAAGAGGCTGCACGCCTTGGCTGGCAGGCGCTGCACGAGCAATTGGCGGTTATTGACCCGGTTTCCGCGGCACGTATTCATCCGAACGATCCGCAGCGTTTGAGTCGAGCGCTGGAAGTTTACCGTGTCAGCGGTCAAAGCATGACTGCGCTTCGCTTGCGACAATCTGCGCAAAGTACTGAAGCAGCCGCTTCGGGACGGCAACAATTGCCCTATACTGTCGCGAACTTGGCCATTGCTCCGGCGAATCGCCAGGTACTGCACGAGCGAATTAAACAAAGATTCACCTTAATGTTGGAACAGGGATTCATCGACGAGGTCCTAGCCCTGCGTAATAGAAGTGACCTGCATACAGGGTTGCCGTCTATACGTGCGGTGGGCTACCGCCAAGTCTGGGATTACCTGGATGGCAAGCTGACGTCAGCCGAGATGCAGGAGCGTGGAATCATTGCCACGCGCCAATTGGCGAAGCGCCAGTTCACCTGGCTTCGCAGTTGGGCTGATTTACACTGGCTGGACAGTCTCGATTGCGACAATCTGCCGCGCGCCTTGAAATACCTGGGGACCATCTCCATATTGAGCTGAGTCCTTGCAATTGCCGTCTATCCTTGGGGGTGGGGCGGCCAAAGCCATCTGTTTACCTATTTTTTTATATTGAATCCTTAAAGGAGTGCGGCACATGTCAAAAGGGCATTCGCTACAAGACCCTTACTTGAATACTTTACGTAAAGAGAAAGTTGGGGTGTCCATCTACCTGGTCAACGGGATTAAACTGCAAGGTACGATCGAGTCTTTCGACCAATTCGTTATCCTGCTGAAAAACACCGTCAGCCAAATGGTCTACAAACACGCTATCTCTACAGTAGTGCCGGTTCGTCCAATTCGTCTGCCTAGCGCAACCGAATCCGAAGCAGGTGATGCTGAGCCAGGTAACGCCTGATAGGAGTCTCCTTTGTTCTTTGAGCGCCACGGTGGTGGTGAACGGGCCATTCTCGTTCACTTGGATGGACAGGACCCTGAGGCGCGCGAAGATCCGCAGGAGTTTCAGGAGTTGGCAATTTCGGCTGGCGCCGAGACCGTCGCGTTTTTCAACGTGCCGCGTCATCGGCCATCCGCCAAATACCTGATTGGCAGTGGCAAGGTCGAGGAATTACGCGATCTGGTCAAAGCCGAGCAGGTAGATCTGGTGATTTTCAATCACACCCTCACGCCCAGTCAGGAACGTAACCTCGAACGCGCTTTCGAGTGTCGCGTGATCGACCGTACGGGTCTGATTCTCGATATCTTCGCCCAACGCGCCCGCACCCATGAAGGCAAGCTCCAGGTTGAACTGGCCCAGCTTGAATACATGAGTACGCGGCTGGTTCGCGGCTGGACTCACCTTGAGCGGCAGAAGGGTGGTATCGGCTTGCGCGGTCCGGGTGAAACCCAGCTGGAAACCGACCGGCGTCTTTTGCGGGTTCGCCTACGGCAGATCAAGGGGCGCCTGGAAAAGGTCCGCAGCCAGCGCGAGCAGTCGCGTCGTGGCCGCAAGCGGGCTGACATACCGACGGTTTCACTGGTGGGCTACACCAACGCCGGCAAGTCGACGTTGTTCAACTCGGTGACCGATTCCGAAGTTTTCGCCGCCGACCAACTCTTCGCCACCCTCGACCCGACCTTGCGCCGACTCGAACTCGATGACCTCGGGCCGATCGTGCTGGCCGACACCGTGGGGTTCATTCGTCACCTGCCGCACAAGCTGGTCGAGGCATTTCGGGCTACGCTCGAAGAGTCGAGCAATTCCGATCTGCTGCTGCATGTGATCGACTCCCATGAACCCGAGCGCATGGCCCAGATTGAACAGGTCATGGTGGTGCTTGGGGAGATCGGGGCTCAAGACTTGCCGATCCTGGAGGTCTATAACAAACTCGATTTGCTCGAGGGCGTGGAACCGCAGATCCAGCGCGATGCGGATGGCAAGCCGCAGCGGGTCTGGTTGTCGGCCAAGGACGGTACAGGTCTGGACCTGCTCAGGCAGGCCGTGGCCGAACTGCTTGGGGATGATTTGTTTGTTGGCACCTTGCGCTTGCCCAACCGATTTGCTCGACTGCGTGCGCAGTTCTTCGAACTCGGGGCGGTACAGAAGGAAGAACATGACGACGAAGGCATCAGTTTGCTGGCCGTTCGTTTGCCACGCGCCGAGTTGAATCGGCTGGTGAGCCGCGAAGGTTTGCAACCGGTGGAATTCATCGAGCAACACACTTTGCAATAAAAGCCTGAGAAAGCGGTTGTGCCGTGGTGACAGGCATTCTGTAGCATTGGTCGGCGCGCCGTGGGTGCGTCTTTGCTTTATCAGATGGAGAGCGCTATGGCTTGGAATGAGCCGGGTGGCAACTCGAATAATCAGGATCCTTGGGGTGGCAAGCGTCGTAATAACGGCGACCGCAAGGGGCCGCCGGATCTCGACGAGGCCTTCCGAAAGCTGCAGGAAAGCCTGAATGGGTTGTTCGGTGGTGGCAAGAAACGCGGGGATGATGGTGGTGGTTCGGGCAAGAGCGGCGGCTTCGGCGGCCTGCTGGGCATCGGCCTGGTCGTATTGGCAGCCGTTTGGCTGTACAGCGCGGTCTATGTCGTCGACGAGCAGGAGCAAGCCGTGGTGCTGCGCTTCGGCAAGTACTACGAAACCGTCGGCCCCGGCCTGAATATCTACTTCCCGCCGATCGACAAGAAGTACATGGAAAACGTCACGCGTGAGCGTGCATACACCAAGCAAGGTCAAATGCTGACTGAAGACGAAAACATCGTCGAAGTGCCGCTGACCGTGCAGTACAAGATCAGCAACCTGCAGGACTTCGTGCTGAGCGTCGATCAGCCGGAAATCAGCCTGCAGCACGCGACCGACAGCGCCCTGCGCCATGTGGTGGGTTCCACCGCGATGGACCAGGTGTTGACCGAAGGTCGTGAATTGATGGCCAGCGAGATCAAGGAGCGCCTGCAACGCTTCATGGATACCTATCGCACCGGTATCACCGTTACCCAGGTGAACGTACAGAGCGCAGCGGCACCGCGCGAAGTACAGGAAGCCTTCGATGACGTGATCCGCGCCCGTGAAGACGAGCAGCGTTCGCGCAACCAGGCTGAAACCTATGCCAACGGCGTCGTGCCGGAAGCTCGTGGTCAGGCCCAGCGCATCCTTGAAGATGCCAATGGCTACCGTGACGAAACCGTCTCGCGTGCCAAGGGTGAGGCCGATCGCTTCAGCAAGCTGGTCGCCGAGTACCGCAAGGCACCTGAAGTCACCCGCCAGCGTCTGTACCTGGACACCATGCAGGAAGTCTTCAGTAATACCAGCAAGGTTCTCGTGACCGGTAACAAGAATGGCCAGAGCAACCTGCTGTACCTGCCGCTGGACAAAATGGTCGAAAGTGGTCGCAGCACCAGCACCCAGGTGACCGGCGCGGCAGCCACCAGCAATGAAGCGAATGCGCGTGCGGCAGCTGATCTGCAGCAACAGCAAGCACGTACCAGGGAGAGTCGCTGATGAGCAATAAATCGCTGATCGCCCTTATTGTCGGCGTCGTCGTGGCGATCGCAGCCTGGAACTGCTTCTACATCGTGGCTCAGACCGAGCGTGCGGTGTTGCTGCAGTTCGGTCGCGTGGTCCAGGCCGATGTTCAGCCAGGCCTGCATGTGAAGGTGCCTTACGTTAACCAGGTGCGTAAATTTGATGCTCGCCTGATGACGCTGGATGCACCGACGCAACGCTTCCTGACGCTGGAAAAGAAGGCCGTGATGGTCGATGCGTTCGCCAAGTGGCGGGTGAAGGACGCCGAGCGTTTCTACACCGCGACCTCCGGTCTGAAGCAGATTGCCGACGAGCGTCTGTCCCGTCGTCTCGAATCGGGCCTGCGTGACCAGTTCGGTAAGCGCACCTTGCACGAAGTCGTGTCCGGTGAGCGTGATGCGCTGATGGCGGATATCACCGCTTCGCTGAACAAGATGGCTGAAAAGGAGCTGGGCATCGAGGTTGTCGATGTTCGGGTCAAGACCATCGACTTGCCGAAGGAAGTGAACCGCAGCGTGTTCGAACGTATGAGCACCGAGCGTGAGCGTGAAGCTCGCGAGCATCGCGCCAAGGGTAACGAGCTGGCTGAAGGCATCCGTGCCGACGCCGATCGTCAACGTCGCGTGCTGTTGGCTGAAGCCTATCGTGAATCCGAAGAGATTCGCGGTGATGGTGACGCTGAGGCCGCTTCGATCTACTCCAAGGCCTACGGTCAGGATCAGGAGTTCTACGCGTTCTACCGTAGCCTGCGTGCCTACCGTGAAAGCTTCGCGAACAAATCCGACGTCATGGTCCTGGACCCAAGCAGTGACTTCTTCCATTACCTGGAAAAAGCCAAGCCTTGATACAACGTTGACCTGATTCATCCCGCCGGGCGGCTAATACCTCTGGCGGGGTGATCCTTTGGGAAAACGTGTGTATGATGCGGCAGCCGGGAAATTCCCGGCTTTTTTGCGTCTGCATGTTTGAATGCTGTTTTGTGCAGGTGCCCGAGCTGAATGCTCGACAGGTTTTTCGAGGAAAGTGATTGGCGAAGCCGGTAACAGGCGTTTCGCTTCGTTGCTCCTGCGCCTGATTTATGAACATGGGCTGATCATTTTCTGCTTCACTCAAGGCTCGGCCGCAGGCTGGCCGCCCGGATACAGGGGAAGGCGTAATGGCAACGGTAGACCGCTGGCTATTGCCAGATGGCATCGAAGAAGTACTGCCACCGGAAGCGGCGCGTATCGAAGTAGCGCGTCGCCAGGTGTTGGATCTGTTCCAGAGCTGGGGTTACGAGTTTGTCGTGACTCCCCATATCGAGTACCTGGAGTCCCTGCTGACCGGCGCGGGCCAGGACCTGGATCTGCGTACCTTCAAGGTCATTGACCCGCAATCGGGCCGGCAGATGGGGTTCCGTGCCGACATCACGCCGCAAGTGGCGCGCATCGATGCGCATACCTTGCGCCGCGAAGGGCCAAGTCGCCTGTGCTACGCCGGTAGCGTACTGCATGCCCAGCCACGTGCCTTGTCGTCCTCGCGCAGCCCGATCCAGTTGGGCGCCGAGTTGTATGGCGATGCCAGCCCGAGCAGCGACGTGGAAGTCATCAGCCTGATGCTCGCCATGCTGCAACTGGCTGATGTACCGGATGTCCACATGGACCTGGGGCATGTCGGTATCTACCGCGGCCTGGCCCGCGCCGCCGGTCTGTCCGGTGAAGTTGAACAGCAGTTGTTCGATGCGTTGCAACGCAAAGCCATCGATGAGGTCATTACCTTGACCGAAGGCTTGCCGGCTGACCTGTCGGGCATGCTGCGCGCCCTGGTCGACTTGTGTGGTGGCCGTGAAGTGCTGGCGGCTGCGCGTGAGCGTCTGGCCAAGGCCCCGGCTGCAGTGTTGGCGGCATTGGATGACTTGTTGGCAATCGCCGAGCGTTTGTCCGTGCGTTTCCCGCAGTTGCCACTGTACTTCGACCTGGGCGAGTTGCGCGGTTACCACTACCACACCGGTGTAGTGTTCGCCGTGTTCGTGCCGGGTGTGGGCCAGTCCATTGCCCAGGGTGGTCGTTACGACGACATCGGCGCCGACTTCGGTCGCGCTCGTCCGGCAACCGGCTTCTCTACCGATTTGAAAACCCTGGTGACCCTGGGGCGTGCTGAGATCCAGCTACCGTCTGGCGGTATCTGGATGCCTGACAGTACGGATGCGGCACTCTGGCAGCAGGTTTGCCAGTTGCGCAGTGAGGGTCAGCGTGTTGTCCAGGCATTGCCTGGGCAACCTTTGGCCGCCGCCCGTGAAGCGGACTGCGACCGGCAATTGATTCAGCAGAACGGGCTTTGGCAAGTATCGCCACTGGCTTCTTGAGTTTTCCTGCCGGCTGCCGCCGGCACCAAGTTTGCGCGAATGAGGACAAGTGTTATGGGTAAGAATGTCGTAGTCCTGGGCACCCAGTGGGGTGATGAGGGCAAAGGCAAGATCGTTGATCTGCTGACCGAACATGCTGCCGCCGTAGTGCGCTACCAGGGTGGCCACAACGCCGGTCACACCTTGGTGATCGACGGTGAAAAAACTGTCTTGCACCTGATCCCTTCGGGCGTATTGCGCGAAGGCGTGCAGTGCCTGATCGGCAACGGCGTGGTGGTTGCACCTGACGCTCTGCTGCGCGAGATCACCAAGCTGGAAGAAAAAGGCGTACCGGTGCGCGAGCGCCTGCGTATCAGCCCGTCCTGCCCACTGATCCTGTCCTTCCACGTTGCGTTGGACCAGGCCCGTGAAAAGGCCCGTGGCGAGCTGAAGATCGGCACCACCGGTCGCGGCATCGGCCCGGCTTACGAAGACAAGGTTGCACGCCGTGGCCTGCGCGTGGGCGATCTGCTCAACATGCCGCGTTTTGAAGACAAACTGCGTGAACTGGTGGAATACCACAACTTCATGCTGGTGGGTTACTACAAAGAGCCGGCCATCGACTTCGACAAGACCCTGGCCGAATGCAAAGAGTACGCGGAGCTGCTCAAGCCGCTGATGCTGGACGTGACTGCCGAGTTGCACGACCTGCGTCGCGCTGGCAAAGACATCATGTTCGAAGGCGCCCAAGGCTCCCTGCTGGACATCGACCACGGTACCTACCCGTACGTGACCAGCTCTAACACCACCGCTGGCGGCGTAGCTACCGGTTCGGGTGTTGGCCCTATGTTCCTGGACTACATCCTGGGCATTACCAAGGCTTACACCACGCGTGTAGGTTCGGGTCCATTCCCGACTGAGTTGTTCGACGAAGTCGGTGCGCACCTGGCTAAACAAGGTCACGAGTTCGGCGCGACTACCGGCCGTGCTCGTCGTTGTGGTTGGTTCGACGCTGTTATCCTGCGTCGCGCTATCGATGTGAACAGCATCTCGGGCATCTGCCTGACCAAGCTGGACGTGCTCGACGGTCTGGAAACCATCAACATCTGCGTCGGCTACAAAGATGCGCAAGGCAACGCCGTTGCCCCGACTGATGCTGACAGCTACGTGGGCCTGCAGCCTGTGTACGAAGAGGTGCCGGGCTGGACCGAGTCGACCGTGGGTGCCAAAACCCTGGAAGAGCTGCCAGCTAACGCCCGTGCTTACATCAAACGCGTCGAAGAGCTGATCGGCGCGCCGATCGACATTATTTCGACGGGTCCGGACCGCAACGAAACCATCGTTCTGCGCCATCCGTTCGCTTGATAAGCTGTTGATGTAAAACACAAAGGCCCCTCAATAGGGGCCTTTGTCGTATATGTCTGTAGGACGGCATGACCTTTGCTATTACCTTTGCCTAAAGCGTCACTTTCGGGCGTGCCATCAATTTAATGGCGCAAATGCAGAGGGATTTCAAGTGTCAGCTGTTCTCTCGTTGTTACAAAGCCGTTTGTTGCGGCCTGTATTCGTTACCCTTGGTATCGCCCTTTTGGTGCAGGTGCTGGTGGCGGTCGCGCTGACCCGGAGCACTGTGACGGCGCTGGAAGCCGATCTCGCCCAGCGCCTGGGGGCGGACAGTCAAAAACTGTCCGGTGAGCTCGAGCAGGCGGGGCGTGAAGTCACGTCGAGCCTGGACAGCCTGTCTGCCAGTACGCGTCAACGCCTCACGGCTGGCTTGTCTTCGCGATTGAAGGACGAGCAGGCCCAGTTGCGTTCGACCCTGGAAAAAGACCTGAAGGATTCCGCCAGCGACATGGCACAGCTTCTGGCCTCGGTGGCGCCTCGCGCCATGTGGGATAACGACGTGCCGACCTTGTCCGAGTTTGCCCGTCGGGCCCAGCGCAACCCCAATGTCCTGTTCGTGGTGTACGACGACGCCACGGGCCAGCATCTGACGCGTTACCTCAACCGGGAAAACCCGATCAACAAGGCGCTGCTGGAAAAAGGCCAGGGCGAGCGCGCACTGGACAAGGTGCTGGACGCGGCGAAGAACGATCCGTCGGTCTTCTACGTCGAGGCCTCGATCAACCCTAATGGCGTGGAGATCGGCAAGGTCTTGATGGGCGTCTCGACGGCGTCGGTAGAGGCCGACCTGGCGGCACTGGACAAGCGCTTCTCGGCGTTGATTGCCAGTGGCGACCAGTTGGTGGGCGACAGCCTCAAAGGCGCGGCGGCCGACAGCGCAGCGGCCATGGGTGCACGTCTGCAATCGGCGCAGTCCACGGCCGCTGAAATGAAAGCCAATACCACCGCCACCGTGCAGGAGGCCGCGACAACCCTGCGCTGGCGTATTGGAGTGAGCCTGGCTTTGGTGGGCTTTGGTGTCCTGCTGTTGCTGGCGGTCGTGCTCGGGCGCCGAGTCGTCAACCGCCTGAGGATGTTGATTGTCGCCATGGATGACCTGGCGGCGGGTGAGGGCGATCTGACCAAGCGTGTGCAGATCAGCAGCAGGGACGAAATCGGCGATATGGCGTCGGCGGTCAATCGCTTCGTCGACAAATTGCAGCCGATAGTGCGCGAGGCGGGTGATGTCGCCCAGCGTACCGGTGTGGAAATTGGCGCCATGACATTGCGCAACGCGGGGGCGGATGCGGCGGCGGGCATGCAGCGCGATGAGGTGGCTGAAAGCCTGCGGGCCTTGTCACGAATGGCGGATGAGGCGCAGTCGGAAAGCCAGGCCATGCAAGCGGCATTGAAGCAGGTGGTGGATATCCGCCAGGCCACCGACGAAAACACCCGGACTTCGGCGAAAGTCGGCACTCTGATTGAAGCGTTGGCGGGCCAGGTTGAGACTGGCGCGCAAGTGATTGAGCGCCTGGCACAGCAGAGTGAGCAGATTGAGGTAGTGCTGACGGTCATTCATGGGATTGCCGAACAGACCAACCTGCTGGCGCTGAACGCGGCCATTGAGGCAGCGCGCGCCGGCGAAACCGGTCGCGGCTTTGCGGTGGTGGCAGATGAAGTGCGCGCGTTGGCGAGCAAGACGCAAAGCTCCACCGGCGATATCCAGGCGCACATCGTAGCGTTGCAGCAAGGTGCCCGCGAGGCCGTAGCGGCAATCGGCCAGGCCGGGCGCCAGGCCAGTGAAGGCCTGTTGGTTCTGCGTGACAGCGCGCGGTTGCAGCAATCGGTGCAGGCTTCGGTCGAGCAGGTGCACACGGCAATCGGCCTGGCGACCCAGGCTGCCGAGCATCAGGCTCGGGGAGCACAGGCTGTGCGAGGTCGGGTCGAGACCATTCATGTGCAAGCCGAAAAGGCGGCCCAGGCGGTGGTGGAAACCACGGCCAGCGGCAAGGTGCTCGATGGCCTGGCGGCGCAGCTCAAAGCCAGCTTGGGGCAGTTCAGGGCTTGATGTTTTGCCTGGCCTGGCCTGGCCTCTTCGCGAGCAGGCTCGCTCCCACAGGTGATCTACCGAGCCCTGTTGGAGCGAGCCTGCTCGCGAAAGCGATCTCAGCGGCTCAAATACATCCGGGTTGTTAATAGATATACAGGCAGCCCCGACACCAATATCAACAACGCCGCATAAGGCGCCGCCGCCGCAAACTCCACATTCGCGGTATGCGCCCACACCTCAGTGGCCAGCGTGTTGAGCCCGGTTGGGCTCAACAGCAAGGTCGCCGTCAATTCCTTCATCGCATCCAGAAATACCAATGCAAACGCTGCTCCCAGCGCCGGAAAAATGATTGGCAGCGTTATCCGGCAAAACGCACTGAACGAAGATGCCCCCAGCGTGCGCGCCGCCTCTTCCAGTTGCGGCGCAGCCTTGTTCAGTGCTGTGCGAATCGGTGCCTGGGCCAGCGGTAGAAACAGCAGCGCATAAGCAATCAGCAGCAGTGTCGAAGTCTGGTACAGCACCGGCACATAGTGGAGCGCGAAATACACCAGGGTCAGTGCAATCACCAGGCCTGGCAGCGCGTGCAGCAGATACGGCAAACGTTCTGCCCAGATTGCCAGTGGCCCTTTATAGCGCACCACCAGCAACCCCACCGGCAACGCCAGCAGCAGACAAAACGCCGCGCCGCCCAAGGACAGGGCCAGGGAGGAAAGCAGCGCCTCGCTGATCGCGGCGATCGGGAATGCCGCCGACGAGCCCACGGCCAGCCAGTACGCCAGCATTCCCAGAGGAATGCCGCTGCCGATGATCGCCAGCAACAGGCAGTAAAGCTGCCCAGCCATCATCCAGGGGCCCAATCTGACCTGTTCTGCCTGTCGCGCCGCGCCCTGGCCTGTACGTACATGCCGGCCTTTGCCGCGAACGCGCAGTTCCAGCCACAGCAACATCAAGCACAGTGCCAGCAACACCGCCGAGAGCATCGCGGCGTTGGCGTTGCTGAATTCCAGCTCGAACTGTTGGTAAATCGCGGTGGTGAAGGTTTGCAGGCCAATGATCGACAGTGCACCGAATTCCACCAACATGTGCAGGGCAATCAGTAGCGATCCCGCCAGCAGCGAAGGCCAGAGCAGCGGTAGGGTGACGCGGAAAAATACTCCCCAGCGATTCTGCCCCAGGGTGCGGGCAGACTCTTCGAGTGAGGGGTCGAGATTGCGCAGGGTGGCGGCCACCGGCAGGAAGATCAGCGGGTATTTGGACAGGCTCATTATCAGGATCGCCCCGCCGAGCCCTTCGAAATGTGCGCTCAGCGACACCCAGGTAAAACTGCTGACAAACGCCGGTACGGCGAACGGTAAACACAGAATCACGCCCCACAGGCGTCGCCCCGGCAGATTGCTGCGCTCCAGCAGCCATGCCAGCGACAGGCCGATCACGCCGCAAGTCAGTGTCACGCCAATCATCAGCGCCAGGGTATTGCGCAGCAGGCCAAACACATAAGGCCGCCACAGCAGATGCAGCGCCTGGGCCCAACCCGCTTGCCAGGCCTTCAGGCCGACGTAGGCCAGGGGAAGCAAGCTGAGCACGACCAGCAGTAACACCGGCAGAATCAACCAGATGGAAGGCCGCCTGCGCCCTGGTACGTATCGACCGTGCGAGGCGGAGGCGGATAGCGATGCGCTCATCAGTTCAGGCCAACCTCGCGTTCCAGGTCCAAGGCTTCTTCGGCATTGCCGAGGTCGGCGGGCGTGACGTTCGGTGCTTGCAGTTCGCTGAAAGGCTTGAGGCCGCGATCCGATTGCATGCCTTTGTGTAGCGGGTATTCGGCGGTGGTCTGGGTGATCACGCGCTGGCCCTCTTCACTGGCCATGTAGGCGAGCAGTTGCTGGGCTTCTTTTGGATGTTTGCTGGATTTCAGCACGGCCGCACTCGATACGGTAATCAGGCCGCCGACGTCGCCGCCAGTGAAGTAATGCAGTTTCGAATCGAGCTGGCCCTTTTCGCGCTGCAAGGCGAACCAGTAGTAGTTGTTTACCAGCACCGTCGCGACTTCGCCGTTTTCCACGGCTTTTAGGGCAACCATGTTGTTGCTGTAGGTCTTGCCGAAAGCGCGCAAGCCGGTCAGCCATTCTTCCGCAGCCTCCATGCCGTGCACCTTGATGATCGCCACGGCTTGTTCCTGGAAGGCGCCGCTGGTAGGGACGAAGCCGACCTTGCCTTGCCATTTTGGATCGGAGAATTCCATCACCGATTTCGGCAGGTCTTTTTCGTCAATCAACTTCGGGTTGAATGCGACGACACGCACCCGAGCGGTGACGCCAATCCAGGTGCCGTCAGCGGCGACATAGTCCTTGGGCAGAACGGCCAGCGTGGTGTCGTCGGCCTTGGCCAGAACGCCTTGCTCGCCGAGTTTGTTCAGTGGCGGCGACTCTTCGGTGTAGATCACATCGGCGGGAGAGCGATCGCCTTCTTCGACGACTTGGCTGGCAAGCTGGTTGCTGCTGCCCTTGCGCACATTGACGTGAATGCCTGTCTTGGCTTCGAAGGCTTTGGCGACCGCATCGCCGACTTCCTTGTGTTGGCCGTTATAGAGTGTAAGGGAGACTGGATCGGCAGCCTGGGTGAGGGGGGTGGCGAGTGCCAGGCCAAGCAGAGTGGTGGTCAGGCCGCGGCGCAGGGTATTTCGAAACATCATTCGCAGGGTTCCTCACTGTCGCATTGCAAAATCTTGCAACAATGATAAACGATATTGTTTCTCATATGCGCTCTGGGCGGAGCAATTGATCTGTAGGAGCTGCCGAAGGTTGCGATCTTTTGATCTTAAAAACCAAAATCAAAAGATCGCAACCTTCGGCAGCTCCTACAGGGGCCAGAAACGCAAAAACCCGCTTTCGCGGGTTTCTGTGAAATTCAAGGTCGTGACCTTGAATTTGAATTGGTGCCCAGA
>NZ_JBYTEO010000008.1:0-119801 GCF_058791355.1 Pseudomonas sp. EB271-G4-1 | reverse complement strand
AGAAGACTCGAACTTCCACGACCTTGCGGTCACCAGCACCTGAAGCTGGCGTGTCTACCAATTTCACCATCTGGGCATTCATCGCGAGCGTTGCCGCTGTTGATGTGGCGCACTATACGGAGAGCAATTTGATCTGTAAACCCCTGATTTTAAATTTAATTAATCAAGGTCCCAGAATGCAAAAAACCCGCTTTCGCGGGTTTTGTGTGAGCTTTGAAATTGAACTAATCTCAAGCTCGAAATTGGTGCCCAGAAGAAGACTCGAACTTCCACGACCTTGCGGTCACCAGCACCTGAAGCTGGCGTGTCTACCAATTTCACCATCTGGGCAGTATCGGCAACGTTGTCCGTCGTCGATGGCGCGCACTATACGGAGCGTCTTTTTAACTGTAAACCCCCGACACCAAAAAAACCTGAAAAATTTCACCAGCGGTATTTAAATCAACATCCTGGTGTCGATATAGGGCTTTAGATGAGGCGTCTTAGCCTGAAATTTCCCGTTTCATTACGCCTATGCCAAACTAACCCGTATATAGACAAGGTGAAAACTCTCTAATGGCCGATTGGCAGTCCCTCGATCCCGAGGCCGCTCGTGAAGCGGAAAAATATGAAAACCCCATTCCTAGCCGCGAACTGATCCTTCAGCACCTTGCTGATCGAGGTTCGCCTGCTAACCGCGAGCAACTGGTCGAAGAGTTTGGTCTGACCACGGAAGACCAGATCGAAGCCCTGCGCCGCCGCCTGCGCGCCATGGAGCGCGATGCTCAACTCATCTATACCCGTCGCGGCACTTATGCGCCGGTGGACAAGCTCGACCTGATCCTGGGCCGCATCAGCGGTCACCGCGACGGCTTCGGCTTCCTGGTGCCGGACGACGGCAGTGACGACCTGTTCATGAGCCCGGCGCAAATGCGCCTGGTGTTTGACGGCGACCGTGCACTGGCGCGTGTTTCCGGGCTGGATCGTCGCGGTCGCCGCGAAGGCATGATCGTCGAAGTGGTGTCCCGTGCTCACGAGACCATCGTCGGTCGTTACTTCGAAGAAGGCGGTATCGGTTTCGTCGTCGCAGATAATCCGAAGATCCAGCAGGAAGTGCTGGTGACGCCGGGTCGTAACGCGAACGCGCAGATCGGTCAGTTCGTCGAAGTGAAGATCACTCACTGGCCGACGCCACGCTTCCAGCCGCAAGGCGATGTGGTTGAAGTCGTGGGCAACTACATGGCGCCGGGCATGGAGATCGACGTTGCCCTGCGTACCTACGACATTCCTCATGTCTGGCCTGATGCCGTACTCAAGGAAGCCAGCAAGCTCAAGCCGGAAGTCGAAGAGAAAGACAAAGAGAAGCGCATCGACCTGCGTCATCTGCCGTTCGTCACCATCGACGGCGAAGATGCCCGCGACTTCGATGATGCGGTCTACTGCGAAGCCAAGCCGGGCAAGCTGCGCCTGTTCTCCGGCGGCTGGAAGTTGTACGTGGCGATTGCCGACGTTTCCAGCTACGTGAAGCTCGGTTCGGCACTGGATGCCGAAGCTCAGGTTCGTGGCAACTCGGTGTACTTCCCCGAGCGCGTGATCCCGATGCTGCCTGAGCAGCTGTCCAACGGATTGTGCTCGTTGAACCCGCAGGTCGATCGCCTGGCCATGGTTTGCGAGATGACTATCTCCAAATCCGGCGAAATGACCGACTACTGCTTCTACGAAGCGGTGATCCACTCCCACGCCCGCCTGACCTACAACAAGGTCAGCGCGATGCTGGAAACGCCCAAAGCCAGCGAAGCCCGCAAGCTGCGTGGTGAATACACTGACGTGGTGCCGCACCTCAAGCAGCTGTATTCGTTGTACAAGGTATTGCTGGCGGCTCGTCACGTGCGTGGCGCGATCGATTTTGAAACCCAGGAAACCCGGATCATCTTCGGCTCCGAGCGCAAGATCGCGGAAATCCGTCCGACCATCCGCAATGACGCGCACAAGCTGATCGAGGAATGCATGTTGGCGGCCAACGTGGCCACCGCCGAGTTCCTCAAGAAGCACGAAATTCCTGCGTTGTACCGCGTTCACGACGGCCCGCCGCCGGAGCGCCTGGAAAAATTGCGCGCATTCCTCGGCGAACTCGGCCTGTCCCTGCACAAAGGCAAGGATGGCCCGTCGCCGAAGGATTACCAGGCACTGCTGGCTGGTATCAAGGATCGTCCGGATTTCCACCTGATCCAGACCGTGATGCTGCGTTCGTTGAGCCAGGCGGTGTACAGCGCCGATAACCAGGGTCACTTCGGCCTGAATTACGAGGCGTACACCCACTTCACCTCGCCGATCCGCCGCTACCCGGACTTGCTCACTCACCGGGCGATCCGCAGCGTGATCCATTCGAAGCAGGACACCCCGCACGTTCGCCGTGCCGGTGCGATGACCATTCCGAAGGCGCGCATCTATCCGTACGACGAAGCAGCCCTGGAGCAGCTCGGCGAGCAGTGCTCGATGAGCGAGCGCCGTGCCGATGAAGCGACCCGCGATGTCGTGAACTGGCTCAAGTGCGAGTTCATGAAAGATCGCGTTGGCGAGTCGTTCCCGGGTGTGATCACTGCGGTCACCGGCTTTGGCCTGTTCGTCGAGCTGACTGACATTTACGTCGAAGGCCTGGTGCACGTCACCGCGCTGCCGGGCGATTACTACCACTTCGATCCAGTGCATCACCGCCTGGCGGGTGAGCGAACCGGTCGTAGCTTCCGCCTTGGCGACACCGTTGAAGTACGCGTCATGCGCGTCGACCTCGACGAGCGCAAGATCGACTTCGAGATGGCCGAAAAAACCATCAGCGCGCCGATCGGCCGCAAAAAACGTGGCAGCGAAACCGCGGCACCTGCTGGCAAAGCCGAAGCAGAGCCGGCGCCGGCGAAAACCGGTCGTCGTCCCGCCAAGGAAAAGGCAGTCGAGGCCTATCGTCCGAGCGATGCGGCGGCGAAAAATGCCGAAGTGCGCAAGAGCCGTGAAATGAAGCAGGCGTTGCTCGCCGGCGCGAAAAGCGGCGGTAAAGCGGCGTCTGCGGGAAAGACCAGTCGGTCGGCGCCTGACAAGGCTGTCGGCGGCAAGCCAGCCAAACCGAGCAAGCATCGTAAAGGTCCGCCAAAAGCGGGCTCGGCCCCAGCCAAAAGCGGCGGGGCGCGTAAACCTAAGGCCAAGTCATGAGTCAGTTGGAAAAGATCTACGGCGTACACGCTGTAGAAGCATTGTTGCGTCATCACCCGAAGCGCGTGAAGCAGATCTGGCTGGCTGAAGGCCGCGGTGATCCGCGGGTGCAGACGTTGATCGAGTTGGCCAACGAAAATCGTGTGCAGGTCGGCCAGGCCGAGCGTCGTGAAATGGACGCCTGGGTCGAGGGCGTGCACCAGGGCGTGGTTGCGGACGTCAGTCCGAGCCAGGTCTGGGGCGAGGCGATGCTCGACGAGCTACTCGATCGCACCGAAGGCGCACCGTTGCTGCTGGTACTCGACGGCGTGACCGATCCGCACAACCTGGGCGCCTGCCTGCGTTCTGCCGATGCGGCGGGTGCGCTGGCGGTGATCGTGCCGAAGGACAAGTCCGCAACCCTGACGCCGGTCGTGCGAAAGGTTGCGTGCGGGGCGGCGGAAGTGATTCCGCTGGTGGCCGTGACCAACCTGGCGCGTACCCTGGAAAAACTCCAGCAGCGCGGCCTGTGGGTCGTGGGCACGGCAGGGGAGGCCGAGGTCAGTCTGTATGACCAGGACCTGACCGGTCCGACCATCCTGATCATGGGTGCCGAAGGCAAAGGCATGCGCCGCCTGACCCGCGAGCATTGCGACTATCTGGTGAACTTGCCGATGGCCGGTAGCGTCAGCAGTCTCAACGTTTCCGTGGCGACGGGCGTATGCCTGTTCGAAGCGCAGCGTCAGCGTAGCGTCAAAGCCAAGGCTGCCGCCAAAAAGCCCTGATTGAAACACCACCTGTAGGAGCCGGCCTGCTGGCGATATCGGAGTAACATTCAGCATCAATGTTGAATGTAGCGCCCCAATCGCGAGCAAGCTCGCTCCTACAGTGTTTTGTGGTGTGGCATGAATTGAGGGTTGTTCAAATAATCACCAATTCCCTTGCGCCTCCCACGCCCCTTCTCTACAATTGCGCCCCTTGCTGTGATGGCAGGCACCAACGTGTCTAGCGTCCACAAGTCCATAAGTGTCATTCACTCCTTGTCTGACCGCTTTTGAGCGGCAGGCCACAACCCGTAAGGAGCATTCATGCGTCATTACGAAATCATCTTTTTGGTCCACCCGGATCAAAGCGAGCAAGTCGGCGGCATGGTTGAGCGTTACACCAAGCTGATCGAAGAAGACGGCGGCAAAATCCACCGTCTGGAAGATTGGGGTCGTCGTCAACTGGCCTACGCAATCAACAATGTTCACAAGGCTCACTACGTGATGCTGAACGTTGAGTGCACTGGCAAGGCCCTGGCCGAGCTGGAAGACAACTTCCGCTACAACGATGCAGTGATCCGTAACCTGGTCATCCGTCGCGAAGAAGCCGTTACCGGCCAATCCGAGATGCTCAAGGCTGAAGAAAACCGCAGTGAGCGCCGTGAGCGTCGCGACCGTCCTGAGCACGAAGGCGCTGAAAGCGCTGATAGTGATGACAGCGACAACAGCGATAACGCTGACGAGTAATCCACGGACCTTTTAAGGAGCCTATCAAATGGCACGTTTCTTCCGTCGTCGTAAATTCTGCCGCTTCACCGCTGAAGACGTGAAAGAGATCGATTACAAAGATCTCAACACTCTGAAAGCTTATGTATCCGAGACCGGCAAAATCGTTCCAAGCCGCATCACCGGTACCAAAGCACGTTATCAGCGTCAGCTGGCCACCGCTATCAAGCGCGCCCGCTTCCTGGCCCTGCTGGCCTACACCGACAGCCACGGCCGCTGAGACCGGGCAGTCGACACGTAGCAAAGGATTGAATGTATGCGTGCCTTAGCTGAGTTCATCATGCGGGGCCGTATGCAGGCCACTCTCGTAGTGGCTGGATGCGCGGCATTGCCGTTGTTGTATTGGTTGGGTGCTGCCGCCGGATGCCTTGTGCTCCTGCGGCGCGGATTGAAGGACGCCCTGGGCGTTCTTGCTCTGGGACTGCTGCCAGCGTTGATCTGGTGGCTTTACTCCGACGACCCACGGGCACTTCTGGTGCTGCTGGGGTCTGCGAGCCTTGCGTTGGTTTTGCGCGCAAGCGAGTCCTGGAACCGCGTGCTGCTGGTCAGCATAGCGATGGGAGTGGTGTTTTCAGTGGTGCTGGGGGCGGTTTTTGGTCCCCAGATCGAGATGCTGGCGCAGGCTTTGATAAAAGTCATGCCGTCGCTACTCGGTGAGGTCTACCAGCAAATGTCGGTAGACGAGCAAGCGCGTTTCGCGTCCCTGATTACACCGATCCTGACCGGCCTGATTGCGGCCTTGTTGCAAATCGTCAGTGTGCTGAGCCTGATTGTCGGGCGCTACTGGCAGGCGTTGTTGTACAACCCCGGTGGTTTTGGTCGCGAGTTTCGCGCCGTCCGAATCCCGCTGGGTCCCGCGATGTTGCTGCTGGCGGGCATGGTTGTGACACCGAACCTTGGTGTCCAGATGTCCATGCTGGTACCGCTGTGCAGCGTACCGCTGGTTTTCGCCGGGCTGGCCCTGATTCACGGGTTGGTGGCGCAAAAGCGACTGGCCAAATTCTGGCTGGTGGGGTTGTACGTCACGCTGTTGCTGTTCATGCAGCTGATCTATCCGTTGCTGGTGGTCTTGGCCATCGTCGACAGCCTGATTGATTTTCGCGGTCGTCTCGCGCCGAAAGACGCCGATGACGCGAACGGTGAAGGTTAAAAGTTAAGAGGATTTTCACATGCAACTGATCCTTCTGGAAAAAGTCACCAACCTGGGCAACCTGGGTGACAAAGTGAACGTTAAGGCTGGTTACGGTCGTAACTACCTGCTGCCTTACGGCAAAGCTACCGCTGCGACCCCAGCCAACCTGGCTGCGTTCGAAGAGCGTCGTGCTGAGCTGGAAAAAGCCGCAGCAGATCGTAAATCGTCGGCTGAAAGCCGCGCTGCCCAACTGGCCGAGCTGGAAGTGACCATCACTGCCACCGCTGGCGACGAAGGCAAGCTGTTCGGTTCGATCGGTACTCACGACATCGCTGACGCACTGACCGCCTCCGGCGTTGAAGTAGCGAAAAGCGAAGTTCGTCTGCCGAACGGCACTATCCGTAACGTAGGTGAATTCGACGTAGCCGTGCACCTGCACGCCGAAGTTGAAGCCACTGTACGCGTTGTCGTGGTAGCAGCTTAAGCAGCACTTGTCGGCTGGCACCCTCGGGTGCTTGCCGGTAACATCGGGCACGATCCTGTTCACAGGTCGTGCCCTTTGTCTTTCTGGTAACGCCCGTTTTCAATCCCTGCTTTTCCTCAAACAACCAAGTGGCCATGAACGAAATCTCTGCTCCCGAGCAATACGATCTGCAAACCGCCGCGCTGAAGGTGCCGCCCCATTCCATCGAAGCCGAACAGGCTGTACTCGGTGGTCTGATGCTGGACAACAACGCCTGGGAGCGCGTGCTTGATCAAGTCTCCGACGGCGATTTCTATCGACATGACCACCGCCTGATTTTCCGTGCGATCGCCAAGCTGGCCGATCAGAACATGCCGATCGACGTCGTGACCCTGTCCGAGCAGTTGGACAAGGAAGGTCAGACCTCGCAAGTCGGTGGCCTGGGTTACCTGGGCGAACTGGCGAAAAACACGCCTTCGGTCGCCAACATCAAGGCCTACGCGCAAATCGTTCGTGAGCGGGCCACCCTGCGTCAGTTGATCGGTATCAGCACCGAGATCGCCGACAGTGCCTTCAACCCGGAAGGCCGTACCGCCGCCGAGATTCTCGATGAAGCCGAGCGGCAGATCTTCCAGATCGCCGAGGCCCGGCCGAAAACCGGTGGCCCGGTGGGTGTGAATGACCTGCTGACCAAGGCCATCGATCGCATCGACACCCTGTTCAACACTGACAACGCCATCACTGGCCTCTCCACCGGCTACACCGACCTCGACGAGAAGACCAGCGGCCTGCAGCCGGCGGACTTGATCATCGTCGCCGGCCGTCCGTCCATGGGTAAGACCACCTTTGCCATGAACCTGGTGGAAAATGCCGTATTGCGCAGCGAGAAAGCGGTTCTGGTTTACTCGCTGGAGATGCCAGGCGAATCGCTGATCATGCGTATGCTGTCGTCCCTCGGCCGAATCGACCAGACCAAGGTACGTTCCGGCCAGTTGGAAGATGACGATTGGCCACGCCTGACCTCGGCGGTCAACCTGCTCAACGATCGCAAGCTGTTCATCGACGATACCGCCGGCATCAGCCCCTCGGAAATGCGTGCACGAACCCGCCGCCTGGTGCGTGAGCATGGCGAAGTCGGCTTGATCATGATCGACTACCTGCAACTCATGCAGATCCCGGGCTCCAGCGGTGACAACCGGACCAACGAGATTTCCGAGATCTCCCGGTCCCTGAAAGCCCTGGCCAAGGAATTCAACTGCCCGGTCGTTGCGCTGTCCCAGCTGAACCGTTCCCTGGAACAACGCCCGAACAAGCGCCCGGTGAACTCCGACTTGCGTGAATCCGGAGCGATCGAGCAGGACGCCGACGTGATTATGTTCGTGTACCGCGACGAGGTGTATCACCCGGAGACCGAGCACAAAGGCATTGCCGAGATCATCATCGGCAAGCAGCGGAACGGGCCGATCGGCTTTATTCGCCTGGCCTTTATCGGCAAATACACGCGGTTCGAGAACCTGGCGCCCGGTAGCTACAACTTCGACGACGACGAATAAGTTATAGCGTCTGCCATGGCCTCTTCGCGAGCAGGCTCGCTCCCACAGGTTCAGTGTGATCTCTGTGGGAGCGAGCCTGCTCGCGAATGGGGGTGGCGCAATTTCCGACCACAGTCGTCGGAATTGGTCAAAATTTGTGCTATATTCCGCGCCCGCGAAATTCAATGAAAGCCAACACCGGTTATCGACATGCAAGCAGCCAAACCGTTATTTGACTATCCGAAGTACTGGGCCGAATGTTTCGGACCGGCGCCATTCCTGCCGATGAGCAGGGAGGAGATGGATCAGCTCGGCTGGGATTCCTGCGACATCATCATCGTCACCGGTGATGCCTACGTCGATCACCCGTCGTTCGGCATGGCGATCATCGGCCGGCTGCTGGAGTCCCAGGGCTTCCGCGTCGGGATCATTGCCCAACCGAACTGGCAGTCCAAGGACGACTTCATGAAGCTCGGCGAGCCGAACCTGTTCTTCGGTGTCGCGGCCGGCAACATGGACTCGATGATCAATCGCTACACCGCCGACAAGAAAATCCGTTCCGACGACGCCTACACCCCGGGTGGCCTGGCGGGCAAGCGTCCGGATCGCGCGAGCCTGGTCTACAGCCAGCGCTGCAAGGAAGCCTACAAGCACGTGCCGATCGTGCTGGGTGGCATTGAAGCGTCCCTGCGCCGCATCGCCCACTACGATTACTGGCAGGACCGGGTGC
The DNA here is from genome assembly GCF_058791355.1 of Pseudomonas sp. EB271-G4-1. NCBI lineage: Bacteria > Pseudomonadati > Pseudomonadota > Gammaproteobacteria > Pseudomonadales > Pseudomonadaceae > Pseudomonas > Pseudomonas sp. EB271-G4-1. The sequence continues at coordinate 111,232 of NZ_JBYTEO010000008.1, read as the reverse complement.
GTAACTCGATCCTGATCGACGCCTGCGCCGACATCCTGCTCTACGGCAACGCCGAACGTGCGATCGTCGAAGTTGCGCAGCGTCTGTCCTACGGTCACAAGATCGAAGACATCACCGATGTGCGCGGCACCGCGTTCATCCGTCGCGATACACCGAAAGACTGGTACGAAGTCGACTCTACGCGTATCGACCGTCCGGGCAAGATCGACAAGATCATCAACCCGTACGTGAACACCCAGGACACCCAGGCCTGCGCCATCGAGCAGGAAAAAGGTCCGGTTGAGGATCCACAGGAAGCCAAGGTCGTGCAGATCCTGGCCAGCCCGAAGATGACCCGCGACAAGACTGTGATTCGTCTGCCGTCGGTGGAAAAGGTCCGCAATGACGCTGTGCTCTACGCCCACGCCAACCGCGTGTTGCACCTGGAAACCAACCCGGGCAATGCCCGTGCCCTGGTGCAGAAGCACGGCGAAGTCGATGTCTGGTTCAACCCGCCACCGATTCCGATGACCACCGAAGAGATGGACTACGTCTTCGGCATGCCTTACGCACGCGTTCCGCATCCAGCGTATGGCAAGGAGAAGATCCCGGCCTACGACATGATCCGTTTCTCGGTGAATATCATGCGTGGCTGCTTCGGCGGCTGCACTTTCTGCTCGATCACCGAGCACGAAGGCCGGATCATCCAGAACCGCTCCCACGAATCGATTATCCGTGAGATCGAGGAAATTCGTGACAAGGTTCCCGGTTTTACCGGCGTGATCTCCGACCTGGGTGGTCCGACGGCGAATATGTACCGCATCGCCTGCAAGACCCCGGAAATCGAATCCGCGTGCCGCAAGCCGTCTTGCGTGTTCCCGGGCATCTGCCCGAACCTCAACACCGACCACTCGGCGCTGATCCAGTTGTACCGCAGCGCCCGTGAATTGCCGGGTGTGAAGAAGATCCTGATCGCCTCCGGCCTGCGCTACGACCTCGCGGTCGAGTCCCCGGAATACGTTAAAGAGCTGGTGACCCACCACGTTGGTGGCTACCTGAAGATCGCCCCGGAACATACCGAGGAAGGTCCGCTCAACCAGATGATGAAACCGGGCATCGGCAGCTATGACAAGTTCAAGCGCATGTTCGAGAAGTATTCCAAGGAAGCCGGGAAAGAGCAGTACCTGATTCCGTACTTCATCGCCGCCCACCCGGGCACCACCGACGAAGACATGATGAACCTGGCCCTGTGGCTCAAGGGCAACGGTTTCCGTGCCGACCAGGTGCAGGCGTTCTACCCGTCGCCGATGGCCACTGCCACCGCGATGTACCACTCGGGCAAGAACCCGCTGCGCAAGGTCACCTACAAGAGTGACGCGGTCACCATCGTCAAGAGCGAGGAGCAGCGTCGCCTGCACAAGGCGTTCCTGCGTTATCACGATCCGAAAGGCTGGCCGATGCTGCGTGAGGCGTTGACCCGCATGGGCCGCGCGGACCTGATCGGGCCGGGCAAGAACCAGTTGATCCCGCTGCACCAGCCGTCCACCGACAGCTATCAGAGTGCCCGTCGCAAGAACTCGACGCCGGCGGGCAGCCACAAGGTTGCAGGGGAAAAGACCACCAAGATCCTGACCCAGCACACCGGCCTGCCTCCACGCGCCAGCGATGGCGGCAACCCGTGGGACAAGCGTGAGCAGGCCAAGGCGGCGGCATTCGCTCGCAACCAGCAGGCGGCCAAGGAGCGCAAGGAAGCAGCCAAGGGCAAAGGGCCCAAGCCTGCGCGCAAGCCGGTCGTGCCGCGCTAAAACTCACTTGAGCTGAACAGAACGCCAACCTGATCGTTCCCACGCTCCGCGTGGGAATGCCTCAAGGGACGCTCCGCGTCCAGTGACGCTGAGCGTCACGGGCTGCATTCCCACGCGGAGCGTGGGAACGATTGCCGCCCTTTCGCCACAAATCCGTGCAATCCTCTCCAACCAATTTCCTTCATCGCCCGATTTTGGTGCTGTACTGCCTCCTGCAACGGGAGAAAGCGCCAGCACTGCTGGATGGCATAAGTCTTGCGCGCTTTCCAATACGCTTAGGGCTCGCAGGAGGCACGCCGTGTCGATTCATGTCGCATTGCACCACGTCACACATTACCGCTATGACCGCGCTGTCGAATTGGGGCCGCAGATCGTTCGCCTGCGTCCCGCCGCCCACAGCCGCACGCGGATACTGTCCTACGCGCTGAAAATTTCGCCCGAGCAGCATTTCATTAATTGGCAGCAGGACCCCCAGGGTAATTACCTGGCACGGCTAGTGTTTCCGGAAAAAACCAACGAGTTGCGGATCGAGGTCGATCTGTTGGCGGAAATGGCGGTGTTCAATCCGTTCGACTTTTTCCTCGAGCCCTACGCCGAAAAGATTCCCTTCACTTACGCCACCGACGAGCGCAAGGAGCTGGCGCCATACCTGGAAACCTTGCCCCTGACGCCAAAGTTCAAGGCTTATCTGGACGGCATCGACCGCACGCCATTGCCCGCTGTGGATTTCCTCGTCGCGCTCAACCAGCGTCTTAGCGAAGACATCAACTACCTGATCCGCATGGAACCGGGAGTGCAAACGCCCGAGCACACCCTGGAGCAGGCCTCCGGTTCCTGTCGCGATTCAGCGTGGCTGCTGGTGCAACTGCTGCGTCACCTGGGGCTGGCCGCACGTTTCGTGTCGGGTTACCTGATCCAATTGACCGCCGACCTGAAAAGCCTCGACGGCCCTTCCGGGACCGAAGTGGACTTCACCGACCTGCACGCCTGGTGCGAGGTGTACCTGCCCGGTGCTGGCTGGATCGGCCTGGATGCAACCTCAGGGCTGTTTGCCGGTGAAGGGCATATTCCGTTGGCCTGTAGTCCCGATCCCTCCTCTGCGGCACCGATCAGCGGCTTGGTGGAACCGTGCGAGTGCGAATTCAGCCATGAAATGTCGGTGGAGCGGATCTGGGAAGCCCCGCGGGTTACAAAGCCCTACACCGAAGAGCAGTGGCTGGCGATCCAGGCCCTGGGCCGGCAGATCGATGCCGACCTGCTCGAAGGCGACGTGCGCCTGACCATGGGCGGTGAGCCGACCTTTGTGTCCATCGACGACCCGGACGGTGCCGAGTGGAACACCGCAGCGCTGGGACCGAACAAGCGTCGACTGTCCGCCGAACTGTTCCAGCGCATGCGAAACCGTTATGCCCCGCAAGGCCTGGTGCATTATGGCCAGGGCAAATGGTATCCCGGTGAACAACTGCCGCGCTGGTCGCTCAATTGCTATTGGCGCCGCGACGGCGTGCCGATCTGGCACGACAGCGCGCTGATTGCCGACGAGCAACAAGATTATGGCGCCGATGGCGAGTTGGCCGGGCGTTTTCTGGCGAGTGTCGCCGAGCGCTTGAACATTCCTACGCGCTTTGTGTTTCCAGCCTACGAAGACAATTTCTATTACCTCTGGCGCGAAGGGGCTTTGCCGCAAAATGTCAGCGCCGAAGATTCACGACTCGAAGAGCCTCTGGAGCGTGCGCGTTTGCGCAAAGTCTTCAGTCAGGGCCTCGACAAGGTGATTGGCCAAGTCCTGCCATTAGCGCGCACCGCCAAGGGTGATCAGTGGCAAAGCGGCCGCTGGTATCTGCGTGACGAACATTGCCGCCTGGTGCCGGGAGATTCGCCATTGGGCTATCGACTGCCGCTGGGTTCGCAGCCGTGGGTGAAGGCGGCGGAGTATCCGTTCATTCACCCCAATGATCCCAACCAGGATTTCCCGGCGCTGCCTGGCACTGAGCAAATACAGCGCCAAGGTGCTGCGGCGCTGATTGAAGATCGGGCACCCAAGGTCGACGAGTCCGCCGATTGGCTGACCCGCACCGCCTTCTGCGCCGAGGCGCGGGAAGGCCGGTTGTACCTGTTCATGCCGCCGCTGGAGCGGGTCGAAGACTATCTGGAGTTAGTGACAGCCATCGAAGCCACGGCCCGGGAGCTCGATTGCCCGGTATTGCTGGAGGGATACGAACCGCCGGGCGATCCGCGCCTGGGCAACTTTCGCATCACCCCCGATCCCGGCGTGATCGAAGTCAACGTGCAGCCATCCGCGACGTGGGACGAGTTGGTCGAACGCACCGAGTTTCTTTACGAAGAAGCGCGCCAGACCCGACTCACCACCGAAAAATTCCTGATCGACGGCCGACACACCGGCACCGGTGGGGGCAACCACTTCGTACTGGGAGGCGCGACACCGGCGGATTCACCGTTTCTGCGGCGTCCGGATCTGCTGCGCAGCCTGATCAGCTACTGGCATAATCATCCGTCCTTGTCCTACCTGTTTTCCGGCTTGTTTATCGGCCCGACGTCCCAGGCCCCGCGGGTCGACGAAGCGCGCAACGACGCCTTGTATGAACTGGAAATCGCCTTCGCCCAGATGCCCGGGCCGGGCGAGGAGTGCGCGCCCTGGCTGGTGGATCGACTGCTGCGTAACCTGTTGATCGACGTGACCGGCAACACCCATCGCGCCGAGTTCTGCATCGACAAGCTCTATTCACCGGATGGCGCGACCGGTCGCCTGGGCTTGCTGGAACTGCGCGCCTTTGAAATGCCACCCCATGCACGCATGAGTCTGGCCCAGCAGCTCTTGCTGCGGGCGTTGGTAGCACGGTTCTGGCGTGAGCCTTATGCACCGCCGAAGCTGGCGCGCTGGGGCACCGAGCTGCACGACCGGTTCCTGTTGCCGCATTTTATCGAGCAGGATTTTGCTGACGTTATTGCCGATCTCAATGTCGCCGGTTATCCAGTGCGGGCAGAGTGGTTCGCGGCGCACCTGCAGTTCCGTTTTCCCAAGGTCGGAGACTACGCTGTCAATGGCATCGCCCTGGAACTGCGCCAGGCACTTGAGCCGTGGCATGTGTTGGGCGAGGAGGGCGCGGTCGGCGGTACGGTGCGTTACGTCGACTCGTCCCTGGAGCGCCTGCAGGTCAAGCTCAGTGGATTGCCGCCGCAACGCTACCTGCTGACCTGCAACGGTATACCTGTGCCGTTGCAGCCCACTGGGCGGGTCGGCGAATTCGTCGCCGGTGTGCGCTTCCGTGCCTGGCAACCGGCCAACTGCCTGCAACCGACCATCCCGGTCCATGCGCCGCTGGTGTTTGACCTGCTCGACACCTGGATGGGGCGTTCGCTGGGCGGTTGCCAGTATCACGTTGCCCATCCTGGCGGGCGCAACTACGAGGCATTGCCCGTGAACGCCAATGAAGCCGAGAGCCGGCGAATGGCGCGGTTCTTCCGTATCGGACACACGCCGGGGAAACTTCCGATACCGAAGATGGAAATTAACGACGAGCTGCCGATGACGCTCGATTTACGACGTTTCTAATTCGTACACGACGCCCGGATTTTTCGTCTATCCGGGTGTCATGAGCGTGCGTTAGTCTGACCGATCACTGCTGTCTGCCGAGCTTTCCATGCCTGACTTGCTAGACCGCTACCCGCTGACGGCGGGCACCTATCACGAACTGCTCGACGACAGCGGTGCCATTCGGCCGCACTGGCGTCGACTGTTCGACCAATTGCAGCGCAGCACACCCGCGCAGTTGGTGCAGCGTCAGGCGTTGCTGACCCGACAAATCCAGGAAAACGGCGTCACCTATAACGTCTACGCCGATCCCAAGGGCGCCGATCGGCCATGGGAGCTGGACTTGTTGCCCCATGTGATTGCCGCCGATGAGTGGGAGCAGTTGTCGGCCGGTATCGCCCAGCGTGCGCGCTTGCTCAATGCCGTACTGGCCGATCTCTATGGCCCTCAACGCTTGATCGCCGAAGGTCTGCTGCCGGCCGAACTGGTATTTGGCCACAACAATTTCCTCTGGCCCTGCCAGGGCATCAAGCCGCCTGACGCTGCTTTTTTGCATCTGTTCGCCGTTGATCTGGCGCGCACGCCCGATGGCCGCTGGTGGGTAACCGCCGATCGCACGCAAGCGCCGTCCGGGGCTGGCTACGCCCTGGAAAACCGCACCATCGTGTCCCGGGCCTTTCCCGAGTTGTACCGTGATTTGAAGGTGCAGCACCTGGCGGGGTTCTTCCGCACCCTCCAGGAAACACTGGCGCGTCAGGCGCCAAGCGACGATGACGCACCGCTGGTGGTCCTGCTGACGCCGGGGCGGTTCAACGAAAGCTATTTCGAACACCTGTACCTGGCTCGTCAGCTCGGCTATCCGTTGGTGGAAGGTGGCGACCTCACGGTGCGCGATGCCACGGTCTACCTGAAGACCCTGAGTGGCTTGCGCCGGGTCCACGCGATCATGCGTCGGCTCGACGACGACTTCTGCGACCCGCTGGAGTTGCGCACCGACTCGGCCCTGGGCGTTCCGGGCCTGCTCGAAGCCGTGCGCCAGAGGCGGGTGCTGGTGGCCAACGCACTCGGCAGTGGCGTGCTGGAGTCGCCAGGCTTGCTGGGTTTCCTGCCGAAGATCAACCAGTACCTGTTTGGCGAAGAATTGATCCTGCCGTCCATAGCCACCTGGTGGTGCGGTGAGGCGCCGGTGCTGGCCCAGGCCTTGGAAAAACTGCCGGAGCTGCTGATTAAACCGGCGTTTCCGTCCCAGAGCTTTGCACCGGTATTTGGCCGCGACTTGAGTGAAAAACAGCGTCAGGTCCTGGCCGAGCGCATGCAGGCGCGGCCCTATGCTTATGTTGCGCAAGAACTCGCGCAATTGTCCCAAGCGCCGATATGGCAAGCCGAGGACGGTCAACTGCAACCCCGGGCCATCGGCATGCGTGTGTATGCGGTGGCCAGTCGCGACGGCTATCGGGTGTTGCCGGGTGGCTTGACCCGAGTGGCCGCGCAGGCGGATGCCGAGGTGGTATCGATGCAGCGCGGCGGGGCGAGCAAGGACACCTGGGTGCTGGGCGAACGTCCACCGAACGGCGAACAGTGGAAAGCCCAGCGCAATATCGGCGTGCATGACCTGGTGCGCCGCGATCCTTACCTGCCATCGCGGGTGGTGGAAAACCTGTTCTGGTTCGGCCGTTACTGCGAACGCTGCGATGACAGCGCCCGATTGCTGCGAATCATGCTGGCACGTTATGTCGACGGCGATGACCCGCAGGCCCTGGAGGCTGCGGTCGATCTTGGCGAACGATTGATGTTGTTGCCTGACGAAGGTGAGCTGCCGGAGCGGTTGCTGGCGGCGATACTCGGCGATGACTGGCCGTTCAGCCTGCGTTCCAACCTGCAACGTTTGCAATGGGCGGCCTCGCAAGTGCGTGGCAAGCTCTCGCGGGAGAATTGGCAGGCGTTGGTGGAGTTGCAACGCGAAGCGATGGAACTCGAGACCGAAGAACCGGACTTCGGCGAGTTACTCGACTTCCTCAACCGGCTGGTGATGTCCTTGGCGGCGCTGTCCGGTTTTGCCCTGGACGACATGACCCGGGACGAAGGCTGGCGATTCCTGATGATCGGTCGGCGGATCGAGCGCCTGCAATTTCTAAGCGCTAGCCTGGCAGCGTTCCTGCGTGGCGCCGGGGCTTTTGATCAGGCAGGGCTGGAGTGGTTGCTGGAGCTGGGCAACAGCAGCATTACCTATCGTTCGCGGTACCTGGCGGTGGCGCAATTGATCCCGGTACTCGACCTGTTATTGCTTGATGAGCAGAACCCGCACGCGGTGCTGTTCCAGTTGAAGCTGGTGACCCGCACGCTCAAGCGCCTGTGCGACGACTTTGGCGTACCTCGCGAAGCGGGCCTGCCACAGTTGGTGGAGCGTCTGGCGCGTTTCGATCTGGGCTGCCTGGAAAACCCGTTGTTTGGCGCCGCCAGCGTGCGTGCTGCCGTCGAAGGGCTGGCTGATCTGCTGCAAGAGATTGCCGATGCGAGCGGGCAGGTATCGGATCGCCTGGCCTTGCGTCACTTCGCCCACGTCGATGATGTCAGCCAGCGCACGGTGTCCGTCTGATGAGCGCTCATTACCAGATTTTCCACGATACCCATTATCACTACGACAGTCCGGTGTCCTTGGCCCAGCAACTGGCGCATTTGTGGCCCAGGCCTTGTGAATGGCAGCGATGCAGCGACCAGCAATTGCAGATCAGTCCGGACCCGACTTCACGCCGCGATGAGCTGGATGTGTTCGGAAACCCGTTGACCCGGTTGGCGTTCGAGCGCCCCCATGATGAACTGCTGGTCAATGCTAGCCTGACGATTGAGGTACTGCCCCGGTCCCGGGTCGATTTCAATCGATCCCCAGCGTGGGAAGATACCCGCAACGTGCTGACCTACAGCAGCCAGGCGCTTTCGCCGCAGTTGCTTGAAGCCTGCCGATACCGGTTCGAATCACCTTATGTGCATCTGAAGCGCAACTTCGTTGAATTTTCCGAGAGCTGTTTTCCGGCGGGGCGGCCGCTGTTGCTCGGGGTCCAGGCCTTGATGGAGAAAATCTTCAGTGAGTTCACTTTCGATGCCGAAGCGACGCAGGTCGCGACCCCCCTGGTGGAAGTGCTGGAGCGACGGCGCGGGGTTTGCCAGGATTTCGCCCACCTGATGCTCGCATGCGTACGCTCTCGTGGGTTGGCTGCGCGCTATGTCAGCGGCTACCTGTTGACCCAGCCGCCGCCCGGTCAGCCGCGATTGATCGGCGCCGATGCGTCCCATGCCTGGGTGTCAGTGTTTTGTCCGGTGTCGGGCTGGGTGGACTTCGATCCGACCAACAATGTGCAACCGGCGCTGGAACACATCACCCTGGCCTGGGGCCGGGACTTTTCCGATGTGTCGCCGTTGCGTGGAGTCATTCTGGGGGGCGGCAATCATGATCCCGAGGTTCGGGTCACAGTGATGCCGTTGGAGTAACGACGATCACCATGTGGGAGCGGGCTTGCTCGCGAAAGCGATCCTTCAGTTACATAAATACTGGATGTGCCGCCGTCTTCGCGAGCAAGCCCGCTCCCACAAAGGAATATGCAGTATTTCGGAATGGACAGTGAGGCCGGCAGCATCGCCGCCAACCCCGGTCACAGATCCGTGGGCCCGATCAAATCATCCGGCCCGGAGGGGCTCAGGCGTCGGGCGCCTGATCTTTCGGTGCCTCTACATCACTTTCTGCCGCCACTTCACCTTCTGCATCCGGGTTCAGTGCCGCTGCGTCTTCTTCAGCCATTGCTTTCTTGCGCTGAAGCTTTTCCTCTTTCTTCTGTTCCTTGGCCAGGTCTCTCTGACGTTTGGCGAAGGAGTAATTGGGTTTGGCCATGGGCGATCCTCTGGGGTCGAAGGTGAGGTTTGAGCGGCGCGTATTCTGCCCTGTATCGGTGTCGAGTCGTTAGTCGGGTTTTTGCTCGACCCATTTTGGCGCAACGGTCGGTTGCCAACGATCCAGGGCGTCGAGCAGCGTCTGTGGCGATTCGCTCACCTGCAGCATGTCACGGTGTGCCGCGCGAACGAAGCCTTCGCCGACGATATGATCGAGAAAACCAGTGAGTTTGCTGTAGAAGCCGTTCACTTCCAGCAAGCCCATCGGTTTGCCGTGGTAACCCAGCTGGCCCCAGGTCCACACTTCGAACAACTCTTCCAGGGTGCCCAGGCCGCCGGGCAAAGCGATGAAAGCATCGCTGAGTTCAGCCATCCGCGCCTTGCGCGCATGCATGCCGTCGACCACTTCCAGGCGGGTCAGGCCACTGTGGCCGATTTCCTTGTCCTTTAGGCTCTGCGGAATGATGCCGATCACTTCGCCACCTGCCGCCAGTGCCGCATCGGCGACGACGCCCATCAGGCCCACCACCGTAGACCAGGGTCAGCTTGCGAGCGGCCAAGGCCTGGCCAAGCGCCACGGCTGCTTCACGGTAAGCGGGGTTCGTGCCAGTGCTGGCGCCGCAGAACACACAAACGGATGCTAAAGACATGCATTACTCCTGGGTCGATCAGGGCCACAGAGTAAAGGCAGGCGCGCTGCGCTCCAAGGGCTAAACTTCGCGCTTGGGCGTTTCGCAGGTTCCGCTGGCCCCACAGGCATACGCGGCGAGCAAGCTGCACAACAGGGTATTGATAGACACGACAGGCGCTCCGAAAAATGAGGACGCTCTGATGATAGGGCCGGGGCAGACACCTGGCTGGTAGATTGTCTCGATCGGTCCCATAGCCCGAAAGTTGTATACAATTTTTGCTTCAGGTCATAGGAACTTGCGAAGTTTTCAGGCAGTCTTCTGTTCATTCGCATGTTCATTCACCCTGCCTTGGAGATTCACCATGTTTGCCAAACTTGTTGCGGTATCCCTGTTGACACTGGCGAGCAGCCAATTGATGGCTGCCGAATGCAAAGTCACCGTTGACTCTACTGACCAAATGTCCTTCAACACCAAGGCCATTGAAATCGACAAGAGTTGCAAGACCTTCACCGTTGAATTGACCCATTCTGGCAGCCTGCCGAAAAACGTCATGGGCCATAACCTGGTGATCAGTAAAGAAGCCGACATGCAGCCGATCGCCACCGACGGCCTGAGTGCAGGCATCGACAAGAACTACCTGAAGGAAGGTGATGCCCGCGTCATCGCTCACACCAAGGTCATCGGCGCCAAGGAAACCGACTCGGTGACCTTCGACGTGTCCAAGCTCGATGCCAACGAGAAATACGGCTTCTTCTGCTCGTTCCCGGGCCACATCTCGATGATGAAAGGCACTGTGACCCTGAAATAAGCAGGTTCACCGCGTTATCGTTCTTCGCGAGCAGGCTCGCTCCCACAATTAGACCGCGATCAAATGTGGGAGCGAGCCGGCTCCGGGCGGCGTTCCGACGAATGGGCCATCGGCTTCAGCAAATGTGCTGGCCAAAGAAAAGCCCGCTGAGAATCACTCCTCAGCGGGCTTTTTCATTCACTCACGCCTCAAGGCGCAAATGGCATCACGCGCTTGTGATGAGTCTTGTTGTACGTGTCGACGATGATCTTGAACGCTTCCTCGCGCACCGGCTCGCCGTGCAGGAAGGCGTCGATCTCGGCGTACGTCACGCCATGGGACGCTTCATCCGGTTTGCCCGGTGACAGGTCTTCAAGGTCGGCGGTCGGGATCTTCTCCACCAGCGCCTCCGGCGCGCCGAAGCTGCGGGCGATGGCACGGACCTGATTTTTTACCAGGCCACTGAGCGGTGCCAGGTCGCAGGCGCCGTCACCAAACTTGGTGAAGAAACCCATCACATTCCACCCCCCGAAAAAGTGCCCAAACAATTGTAGATGCTAGCGTACAGCCTATCTTGTGTATTGTGCAAAAAGGAAAACTGCACAGCTGGAAAAAAGTGTAAGAGTTTTTCAATCCCTCCTCACCCGCTTACCACTCAGGCCATAGGCTCGAGGAATGGATGAGGCATAATGAACGACAATCGCGAGAGGTGGCTCTACCTGTTGTAGTTTCACGTTGGAGCCTGGCAAGGCAAAACGATCTGATGATGAGGCGGCGAGAGAGCCACATTTTGCGGTACCGCACAAAGGCATAGGAGGAACCATGGCGCAGAGTTTGAGGGTGGTAATGGCCCAGTTGAATATCCGTGTGGGGGATATTCAAGGCAATGTTGAAATGATCATCGAAGCGGCGAAGAAAGCTCGTGACGAACTCCATGCCCAGATCATCGTTTTCCCTGAACTTACTTTGTGCGGTTATCCGCCAGAGGATCTTCTGCTGCGCACTAGTATGCAGCGCCGAATTGAAAAGGCTCTAAATGAAGTTCGTGAAGCCGCACAGGGTATAGCTATAGTAGTTGGCTTCCCTTGGGTAGAGAGTGGTTCTGGTCACGAGGAACTACAAAGTAATCGCTACAACAGTTGCGCTATCTTTGCTGATGGACTGGAAGTCGGACGTTACAACAAGCAAAAACTCCCGAACTATCGCGTATTCGATGAGAAACGATACTTCGTGCCTGGTAAGGGGCCATGCATTGTTGAACTCTTCGGGGTGAAGATCGCTCTCGGTATTTGCGAGGATATCTGGTTCCCAGAACCCTTGAATGAAGCCTGTGCCGCAGGTGCGCAAATCATGCTCACTTTGAATGCCTCACCTTTCCATCGCGGCAAACAAGCGGAGCGCGAAGAGCTTCTTGCGCAGAGAGCAAATGAGTGCTCGATTCCGATGATTTATGTAAACCAAGTTGGCGGTCAAGACGAACTGGTCTTCGATGGCAACAGCTTCGTTGTTGATGGAAACGGAAAAGTTACTCAACGAGCCCCGGCCTTTGAAGAAGGGCTCTTCCATGCTGACTTTGCCATAAAAGAAAATTCCCTCGTACCAGTTGAGGCAGGGAAGGCTGAACTTCTGAGCTTAGAGGCGAGCGTTTACCAAGCATTGGTTATTGGTGTGCGTGATTACGTTCAGCGCAACGGCTTTAAGGGCGTTGTACTGGGTCTATCTGGCGGTATCGACTCGGCCTTAACGCTTGCCGTGGCGGTCGATGCCTTGGGAGCTGAAAACGTGGAAGCGGTAATGATGCCTTACCACTACACGGCCAAGATGAGCCAGGACGACGCGAAGGAAGAGGCCGAACTGCTTAACGTCAAGTACAGCGTGATGCCGATTCAGCCGATGGTTGAGGCTTTCCTAAGTACACTTACACCCGCTTTCGAAGGGCTGCCCAAAGACACCACCGAAGAAAACCTGCAGGCCCGTTGTCGTGGGGTAATTCTCATGGCTATCTCCAATAAAAAACGCTACTTGGTTTTAACCACTGGCAACAAAAGCGAAATGGCAGTCGGATATGCAACCCTCTATGGCGACATGGCGGGCGGCTTCGATGTTTTGAAAGATGTTCCTAAGACCTTGGTGTTCCGCTTGTGTGAATACCGTAACACCCTTGGGTATGTCATTCCTCAGCGAGTTATAGATCGACCGCCGTCAGCAGAACTTGCGCCGGATCAGAAGGATGAAGATTCGCTTCCTCCATATCCTGTCCTCGATGAAATCTTGCGATTGTACGTTGAACATGACTACTCAGCAGACGCCATTATTGATGCCGGTTTCGACAAAGAAGTGGTGCGCAAGGTAATTAGACTCGTTGATATTAACGAGTATAAGCGCCGCCAGGCTGCAGTTGGCCCGCGAGTAACTGAGCGAGGTTTTGGAAGGGATCGCCGTTACCCGATTACCTCGGGGTGGCGCATTGGCGATTAAATAGTCGATATAAGATAGCCAGCTCCAGCAATGGGGCTGGTACTAACAGGCCCAGCCTAAAATCGCATTCAACTATTCCCACTGTGCCAAATCTTATGCACCGTGGACACCGGCATACCCAATTTCACTGAAATCTCTTTTTGAGTCAGTCCATCAGCTTTAAAGCTTAGTACGGCTTTAATTTTGTCTGAAGCAATTGGTGGCTTGCCCGCTTTCGCAGCAACTAATTCTCCGTTATCAAACTTCGCTGGGACGTTTTCCAATACTCGCAAATCACGCAGCTTTTCAATTTCTGACTGAAGATAGGACATGTAGTCCTCAAGCGTCTCTTGTCGGTCGTAGCTGGAGGCGACAGCTAGCAAAGCTACAACATCAACGTCCAAGCGTTCGCTAATGCTTTCCAGCATCTTCAAGGTCACGTTGGACGTACCATGCTCTACGTTGTGCAGATGGCGAGCTTCCAATGCGCTTCCGAGCTGCTCTTGGGAGAGGCCGCGTGCGGCGCGAACGGTGCGGAGTACTGCTGCCAGAGTGTATCGCGATGGCATGAGGCGTCTTCCCGCAAAGGGAAGGATAAGGCCATATCGCAAAATTCACATCCATGAAATATAGTATGCGAATGTGAATCGATGATATGGTGTATCTATCCGTTCCAGCAGGTGGAAGGTGGTGTAGCAGGACAATCGCTGGCAGACGCAGAGTTGTCAATTTACATGCATTGTTGTCAGGGCTCGTCAGTACCGATTGAGCCCGTAAGAGATAGGCGGGAAGTAAGTCGTGTTGGTCACTAATCAGGCAAAACTTCAGGGACAGTTTCTTGCTCAGGACAGCCTTCGCTTGCTGTGGAAATCAGCAAGTCTCAATCCGGACAGTTACTACTTCGTAGTCGAAGGTTGCGGGCTGGTGGATGGTTCCTTTGGGCCTTGGGTACGTCTAGTGTCGAGCGTCGATGAAGTCGATTCCCTGTGTAGGGGAGGACAGGTCGACACGTTGAGCGTGAACAAGATTCAGCTGATGGCGCCGCCCGCCATGACGAAGCAGTCGGGATTTTCTATGCAGCCCTTGTCGGAGATCCGGATCAAGGAAGGTAGTGAAGCCAGTCCTGTCTACGAGTTTGTTACCAAAAGCGGGCAGATCTACTCAAGCGCTAGAGGGTGATGACTGGCGAGGCTGGCTGCAGTTACGAAAACTGCTCATTCAGCAATTCTGGAATGTGCTCAACACTGAACAACACGGCGACGCAATGAAGCTTCAAGTCTACTCAGATCTGCACCTCGAGTTCGCTCGGTTCGAGCCGGCCTCAAGCAATGCTGATGTGGTCATCCTGGCCGGCGACATTGATATCAAATCGCGTGGAGTCTCATGGGCGAACGACACATTCCACTGCCCGGTGATTTACGTCTGCGGAAATCATGAGTACTACGGCGGCCACACCGGGCGCACGCTTCGCAAAATGAAAGAGGCGGCAGCTCCTCATGTCCACGTCCTGGAAAACGAAGCTTTGATCCTGAACCAAACTAGGTTTTTGGCCACTACAGCTTGGACAGATTACTCCTCGACCGGAGATGTCGTTGCCGCGAAACGCGTCGCCTGGGAATGGATGAACGACTTCACCGTTATCAGAACAGATGAGAGTTACCGACGCCTTCGTCCCGATGATCTGATCGCTAAATCTAAAGCAGCTTATGCTTGGCTCACACAGGAACTGGGCAAACCATTTGATGGCAAAACCGTTGTAGTTACGCACCATGCGCCGGCATTGGATCACGTGGCTGATGATCTTCCCGCACACCTGATCGCAGCCTACGCCAACGATTGGCCGGAGCTTCTGGGCAAGGCGGATCTTTGGGTTTACGGACATACACACATTGCAGCGGATTTCTTAAGGTGTGGATGCCGAGTCGTTTCCAATGCTCGCGGATATCCAAATCAACAGACTGGTTTCGATCCGGATTTTTTGATCGAGCTTTGATATGCAGTCGTTCAGTCATGACACTCCGCGGACAGAGTTTCACTGCATGTAGGCGTCGGGCTCCACTATCGGTGTCAGCTGCACCTGAATCGAATTCGAGAAATTTACATGGTTACATTGGAAGAAATTTCCCAGCTCCTTTACGGCGCAGGGGAGGTGATGGCTGGCTGGCAGGGTACCCAGGATGAGCTGATTGCGTTGGCTGCAAAAGCGTTCCCAGGGAAACCATTTTGCGTAGTACGGCAATGGATTTTGATCGACCTTACGGTTAATTCGGGTGAGAAAGAAAGGCTCACCGGACTCGGTCTGCTTCCCGCAACGATGTATGCGCACGAAGTCGTTTTCGATAGTCGAAATCGATTTCAGCCCAGCATGTGGGTACGCAGCAACTTTGGCGTGTCTTTTAGCCAGGGTTGCATGTTTGAAACCAAAAGTACCGTGTATCTCCTCTGGGGGGCGGGCCTGAGAAAAGAGGCCTCCGTCGGTGCAGCTTTTTCGATGTCGGCCTGACGAGTGAAACGCGCCGGCAAATCATCTGGATTCGTTTTGGAGTATTTTCGGGATGTCTGAAATCATCGAAGTCGAATTTCATAGCAAAGAGTTGACCGACTTTCAGCTTTGCCGCCTCGGGCAAGCGAGCATCCGAAAGTATTCGGTGCCGGTCACTGCATTCGTCAGTGACGCCTTCATCGCAGATGACACATGCCTGGGCGTGTCCTTCGATCATGTTGGGCAAGGTGACGCTTTTCGCCCAGCAGATGGCGGCCTTCTTCGTACAGGAAAAATTCAGAGGGCATGGAAAGAGGGGCGTTACTGGCTTCTTGAATCTCAAACCGGCAACTACGTCCTCTGCAGCTTCCTGCGAGATTTTGGACGGCGCAGTTTTCGCGAATTGCTTCGCTCAGGTGAGCGTTGTTGAGGGGTTAAATCAGCAACGTTTCAGTGGCGCAACAGGACGCTGATACTGGTGCACCGGACACATCAGCTGTAAGCCATTTTCAATCTGTAGCTGCGTTTAATATCCGTAGTCAGCCAGCAATTTCTGTAGAAACTCACGTCGGCGCTGGACAACAGCCACACAGCCGAGAGATGAAACGCTCGATATTCGTTTAAGCCAGGCAATCCGACCCGCTCTAGCCGGTGAGAGATGAAAACCTTGATATTCCTCCGAGGCCCGGAGTTGCGTGCCTCAGCAACCCTGGAGTTGAGAGACAGAGCTCTCGATATTCGTATCCGCCAGCTTATTCGCCCGCGCCTTCAGATGGGAGATGAAACTCCTGATATTCGTCTCAGGCCCGCGTTGTCTGCCGCAAACGGCGATGGAGTGTCGAGAGATGAAACGCTCGATATTCGTATCGGTCAGCTGATTTATCCCGCTCCAGCCGGTGGGAGATGAAACTCCTGATATTCGTCTGATGCCCGCGTTTTAAGGCTCAAACGGGGATGGAGAGCCGAAAGATGAAACGCTCGATATTCGTATCGGCAAGCTATTCGGCTCGCGCCACCGGGTGAGAGATGAAGCACCGGATATTCATCTGAGGCTCGTTGTTGCAGGCCGAAAAACAACCAATTAGCGAGAGATAGACATCAGAAGCTCCGTACGTCGTCGCTGAACGCCAGGGGCTTCTACGTCTTCGTTATGGGCATTTACGGCTTCGCTGTTCTCTGTCAGCCATTGTTCGCGCTGTTTCGTCCTCAAGACCTCGGCTAAAGCCGGCCCCAATTGAGATTCTTCCTGAGTTTGCATGGTCTTGTCCTCTCAGCCGCGATACCCAGGCTTACCCTTATCTGTCGCGCTATTTCCTCGAGGGCGATGAACTGGTCATCTGGGCTGTGGTGACGTTCAGCGTGTGAGCGCGTATTCCGACCTGACCTGGCCAAGACACCTATCGCGGTGCTATCGAACAACGATCTGAGTAGGGCGTGATCGCCCGCAGTGCCTGGAGGGGATGGGTAGCAAGACAGCCTGGGATCTTTCCAAAACGAATCCCTGAACGTTGCGCAAGAAATTCAGTGTGGTGATCGAGAAGACAGCTCGTGAACTGGCGGGTAAGCCGAAAGCAAATGCACGCGCCAGATCATCACGTGGTAGTTGGGAGGAGCGAGAAAACATTATCGGAAGGGGAAGAGTCATCTATAGGAAGCCAACTTCCCTCTGGGCGATGGCAGCCAAATAGTAATGCCCACTACTTGAAATGGAAGGGTAGAATTCGCGTGCGCTCGGCGGGTGTCGACGCCGCTGGGTTTCCAGCGTCCTTTTCGTAAGAAACCTTTGAATGGTGAACTTATGACACTACTTTTCTTTAACGAGGTGATTAATGGCTACAGGCGACGACGATATTAAACAAACCGAGCAACTGGTTCAAAAGCTGCACTCTGGAGGTAAGCTGAGCGTAAAACTGCTCCCGGGCGGCTCAACTTCCTACAGGGCTCAGGATTCCGGGCATGAGAATGCGGAGTACTACGGATGCCCTCAAGAGCCTGAAGAACTGGGTAGGTTTAACGATCCCAAAAAAGAAATCGGGATCTGGTATGGGGCTGAACACCCTAGCGGAGCGCTGGCCGAGACGTTCGGAAGGCTTCGGCCCAAGGAGTCGAGAGGGCTGGGTATCGTAATCAACGCCACAGATCTCGAAACAAGGGATATGTGTGTAGTTGAGACGACCCGAGATTTGAAGCTGCTGAATCTGAGGCTATGTCTGTCCAAAATGAACCGGACGGTGGACGAAGTGACCGGCCCTGACTATACGCTTACGCAAGAAATTGTGGCAGCGGTGGCCAGGTTGCCAGGCAACCCTTTCGATGGTATCGCTTACGAGTCACGGCATCACCCGGACGGCCACAGTTGTTATGCACTGTGGACGGCACCAGGTGAGGCCACAA
Organism: Pseudomonas sp. EB271-G4-1; assembly: GCF_058791355.1. Classification (NCBI taxonomy): domain Bacteria; kingdom Pseudomonadati; phylum Pseudomonadota; class Gammaproteobacteria; order Pseudomonadales; family Pseudomonadaceae; genus Pseudomonas; species Pseudomonas sp. EB271-G4-1. The sequence continues at coordinate 93,261 of NZ_JBYTEO010000008.1, read as the reverse complement.
CGGTTAAGACCGTTAAGATGACGAAGCTTTCGGAGTTCGAGTACAAAGGAGAACTTCCGGAAGGCTTTGAAGAAGACAGCATTGATGCAGAGGAAATCATGACCGAAATCCTCGGCTATAAGGTGCTTGGCTCTTAAGCTCCGCTACCCTTCACACAGCGCCCCACCTTTGGGTGCGCTGTTTTTTAAGCAGGAGTTGAGCTCATGAAAAGAGCAGCTTCACGCTTGATCGCACTCAACTGTTCCTCATTAGCTCCGCCTTTTAGTACTACATACGGTAACTCTACCTGCCCATCACCGAAGGCAATAGGGTTTAGGAAAAATGTACACTGAGCCTCAGCGCTGACATTTTTTTTCATTAGACCCAAAATTTCTTCGAGGTGAGGCAACTTCACGTCCCCCACAAATTGGAATGCAGGGTAGAGGTAATCGTTTCCTTCCTGGATCGCGATTAAAGTACCTTTCTTCACGTGGTTATTAATGGTTTGCCTCGTCGTACCCAAGGCGCTCGCTACAGCCTGACTTTTCAGTACACCGCCAAACTCTTTGAGTCGTTCGAAGAACTCAATCTTTGCGGCTACGCGTCGAGCTTGCTTTCGCGTCTCCCGAGTACTCAGGGCCCCGGCAATAGATCCGCTGGTTGCAAGCTTTTGGAGAAGCTCTGCATCAGTCAAGGATCCGAGATTTTCCTTGGTTTTTTCCTCAGACCACTGCTGGAACACATTGGTTAGGAGCTTCAGCACGCGCACCGATCCACCTGCTACATCTGGAACCTTTTCCAGGGTAGCGGCCAGGGTATCGACTATTGCATGAATTGATCTGTGCGAGTCCATAAAGCACCTCAGTGTTCTTGGTTGACGATTCACTATAACAATAACTGTAAAAAATCGTCAAACATATTGCTGGTCAGGCGACGGACGGAGCCGCGAGCGTCTGGGAAAACCACGCCCGAGTCGACGTAACCATACGTGGTTTGGGGGGGGATGACTGATCTTCTTGGAAGGGTAAGGATGGGGTTGAGATGCCGAACCTGATGAGGCTTGAGGGCAGCAACTGCATGGCTCCGCTGCCTCATGAGCTGCTGCGGGATACACATCCCGGGATGTCTGTCGCCGTGGCGATTTGTTCATCGGGATTTTCGACCTGGGAATGGCTTCAGCTATGCGCTATCTCATGGGCAAACCCGCTGGGGTAAGATCTTATTGGTGCTTTACGGGAGACTGCGACTCGCCAGTGCTTTGTCATCGTACGTCCCACGCTTCAGCTGGTACCATTCAGCGAAATGTAGGCATGCCCGTAAGAGGGGCCAGTAAATCTTCCTCGTCATCCTCTTCGCGATCCCGCTCGGGCAGCGTCAAGATTCCCAGGGTGTAGTTGTACCCATCACCTTCCACCACAAATGCGTGTTCTGTGATTTCCAGCCCTTCGGGCTCTTTCGGGAACCAAGCTCGCGCATCAACTCGCGCCTTATCTCCCGATGCTGAACGAAAAGAGCGTGTGAGCACCGATGCCGCAGGCACCTCGATGGGCTGCTTAGAGGTGGCTAAGTAGGCTCCGCTTTTGAATGCCCGATCATTCGAAGATGACCAATCGAGGAACCCATCCTTGGCGGCAAGTACGACTACCCGCCCAGGAGCAATCTCCCGCCACTTGAGGGCTGCAGCGGTGAGAGATACGTCATATCGATCCGCACAATGCCTGAGCAAATCTATGGAAAGCTCATGACCGGACACTTGGCTACGGAAGTCGTCAGCGGGCATGAGGAGATAGGAGGCGAATACGTCTGCCTCTGCTTCAATTTTCTTCCCAAGTGCATCCCAGGTGTGCATGTCCTTGGGGGCGCATTGGAAATCCTGCTGCAGATCGCGATGAAGTATGTAGTGAGCGAACTCATGAGCGATCGTGAAGTTTATCCGTCCCGATGAAGCCACATTTTCGTTGACCCCAATGATCCATTTGTCCCCCTTGGGGCTTTTTTTGAGCATGCCTTCAAAGCTAGGGATAGGTACCGGCTTGATAGCCGAAATAGGTGCTTCAGGGCACACAGCTTTCGAGTACTCGAGCGCAACCTCCCTAACCTTGATTGGAAACTGGTCGAATCCAGCAGTACGTAGAACCTTCGTGATTTTGTTTGCTTCATTCTTCGGGTTCTTTTGCATCGTCAGTCTTCCCACCAATCGTCCACGATTTTTCGAAGGCGCTTCTTGTCACCTTCGTCAAGCGCTTGATATTTCCTAAAGAAAGCGCTGTCAGTTTCCACATCTTGAGAAGTTTCTGTAGCGCTTCCGAGCAGTGTTTCAGGCGCGAGATTCAACGCGAGCGCAATCTTGTTCACCTTGTCCATTGACGGATTAGGTTTGTCTCGGTTCTCGAGCTCCCACAGGTAGCTCTTGCTGGAGTCTGTTAGCTCCGCCAAGCGCTCCAGAGAAATGCCGAGCTCTCGCCTCCTGGCGCTGATTTTCATTCCAAGGCTTGATGCCACCGTAATCACCTCCCAAGTCGTTCGGTGAGTGTACCACTGTACCGAACGAAAAAAACCCTATTGACAGGGTGGTTAGATCAGGCGCACAGTGAAGTCGTCGTTCGGTGGCCTGATATGTCAGCGTTCGGTGAAAAGGAATGTAGAGCTTTGTAATATCGTTGGAATGGGCTCTACGTTTAGGCAGGCTGAGGTGCTCATTGGTCAGCTTGGCCGTATGACAATGAGGATAGGCTTAACGTCCGGATGAGCGGAGACGCTACGACGGAAGGGGAATTAAGGGGGCAAGGATGGACTAGCGAAGAAAGAAATTGACCGCTCACCGAGTCGGAGATGCTGGGAATCGCAACTGCAATTGCGCCCCAGCGAGTGCATGAAGAATGCAGGCACAGATTCAGTATCTTCATGCGCCATCGGGTAGTCAAGGCTACTCGCTGCTCTGACGCACTCACGAAGCCCGTCGGGGCACCTGTTCACGCCAGAGAAAAGGCGTGTGGAGATACGTATGAACGAAATTACTCAGAGTCATATTTTCATCGCCGGATTGGATCTTGAATTCAAGCCGGTTCCCATCAACGACGAGACACCGATCGGTACACAGATTGCCCGTGCCGGTGGCTATCTCCCTGATCAGATGCCTACGATTCTCCAGGCACTTCCATCCGGTGCATTCGAAGATATTCGTCCGGACGAGCTTGTGGATTTGGTGGCAACGTCGCGCCGCTTCATCGTGGTCGAATCTGACCGCTCCTACTTCTTCGCGGTCGATGGCCAGCGTTATGAATGGCCATGCAAGATCATCAATGGCCACACAGTCCGGAAGCTGGCACAGATTGCTGAGAACATGCGCCTGGTGCAGCAGCTGGAAGAAGAAGTCGATCGCGAAATCGCAGACGCTGACGTTATCAATCTGGGTGAGGAGGGCATTGAGCGCTTTGTCATTCGCGAGGCGATCTGGAAGCTCAAGATCCAAGGTCGTACCTTGGAGTTCGGCAAGCCACAGGTCACTGTTCGTGAAGCCGCTTTGCGCGCTGGGCTGGATGTCTCCCAGCATTGGAAGATTACCCTCACGGCTGCAGGGCACCATTCCGAACTGCCCAGCATGGACGCGATCGTTGACCTCAGCGCTCCGGGCATTGAGAAGCTGCGCTTCACTCCTAAGGATGTTGGGAACGGTGAGGTCGCAACGGCGCCCCGTCGTGTTTTCAACTTGCTTCCAGCTGACACGGCGTACCTTGACCAGCTTGGCTTGTGCTGGGAAACCTGCATCGGGACAGATGGCCTGCGCTATTTGGTGATCCACAACTATGAACTGCCGGCGGGCTACAACCACCAGTATGTTCAGCTGGCGATTCAAGTCCTGGCAGGTTACCCGGTCGAGCCGTTGGATAGCTTCTACTTGTACCCACATGTGTCACTGGCCACAGGTGTGCTCCCTCCCAACGTGCAACTGACGGCTCAGATCGACGGTTTGGGCTTCCAGGGGTGGTCACGCCACCGGACAACTGTTCCGTGGAATCCGCATGCCGATAACGTCATTTCGCAACTGGCTCTGGTCGAAGGCTGCCTTCACAAGGAGGTTGGTCAATGAAAGCTGGGGCGACGCTCGTAATGACCGAAGCCCTGCACTCCGCACTCCGGGAGCATCTGTTCCCGGGGGACGGTTTAGAGGCAGCGGCCATCCTCATCTGCACGCGACACGAAGGTGAGCGCACCAAGTTGCTCGCGAAATCTGTGATCCCGGTTCCCCATGGAGCGTGTGTCAGGCAGAAGGATTTTTTGAATTGGCCTGGCGAGTACCTTGATCTTGCTATAGCTCAGAGTGAGGAAACTCAGTCCTCAATCGTGCTCGTCCATTCTCATCCAGGCGGTTTCTTGGGCTTCTCAGATCTGGATGATGAGAGCGACCAGATCACCATGCGATCGCTGTACGCTGGAGTGGAAGTGATCCATGGCTCAGCTGTCATGATCCCGGACGGCAGGGTGGTGGCTCGCACGTACGATGATTCGCAATGCCCTACCAATGTACGGCTGGTCTCAGTAATCGGTGATGACATAAGGTTGTATTTCGACGAAGTCGAAGACCATGTAGTCCTGGACGGTAGATCTGGAGCGCCGATGGCATTCACCTCTGAAATGACCCAAGCGTTGGCGAAGCTGAGCGTGGCTGTCATCGGGGTCTCTGGTACTGGCTCAGTTGTGGCCGAGCAAGTTACCCGTTTGGGCTTTGGCGAGATCATCTTGATTGACCATGACCGCGTTGAGGAGAGAAACCTCAATCGGATTTTGAACAGCACCCAGGAGGACGCGAACTACTCTGCATCCAAGGTGGAGATGTTCGCGAGCTCCATCGAGCGTGTGCGGGGTAAAGGAGTGGCCCGCCCGATTGCAAAATCGATCGGGACTCGCGAGGCAGTATTAGCGGCAGCTGATGCGGACATTCTCTTCTGCTGTGTGGACACGCGATACGCCAGGATGATCGCTGATCGAATCGCTAGCCGTTTTCTCATCCCGCTCTTTGATGTTGGCGTGCTCATTCCTACGATGAAGGATGAATCGGGAGTGATGATCGCGGGAGTTTATGGCCGCATAGATTATGTGCAGCCTGGTGGATCATCTCTCGCTGATCGTGAGGTCTACACCGGTGAATCGCTTCGTGCCGAGAGTCTTCTGGCTGCGAATCCTGAGGCCTATCAACAGCAGATTCAGCATGGGTACATTCGAGGGTTCCATGAGGAAGCTCCCGCTGTGATTTCCCTGAACATGCTAGCGGCATCCTCATGTGTGATGGAGTTTTTGGCCAGAGCATTTCCGATGCGTGAAGAGCCAAACAGAAACTACGCGCGAACGTTAATCAAGTTCAGAGAGGCAGAGCAGGAGTTCACCGCAGAAAATGACTTTCCGAAGATCCCGGATCCAGGGCTTGCGCTCGGCGCCGTTGAGCCGCTTCTCGGGATCGCTGACTTGGCAGGTGATGTGTGATGCTCAAGGCCTTAAAGAAAGCTGTTTACCGCTGGTTAGACGGCCTGCTCCCCGCTAGGAAATTGCAGGTCGTGCAAGGCGATGTCCTGCCAAGCCAACTGCCTTTTCGATCTCTAATTCTTGTTAAGGATGGCGCGGAGGACTGGTGCGTTGGGTTCAAATGTCCATGTGGTTGTGGTCGGACGATTGAGCTTTCACTGCCGCCGGATATGACGCCAAGGTGGACATGCAGTACCGATCCCCTAGGGCGGCCAACGCTGCATCCATCCGTGTGGCTAAAAAATGGCTGTAAGTCACATTTCTGGCTGCGAGAGGGCAGGGTCATTTGGGTGTGAAGACGAAGCGGAGCGCTGGCGCTTGGGTCAGTGTTTCGCACATTCGAGGACTAGGACTCGCTGGAGAGGAGGGCTTCTTCACATCTGCCTCTTGGATCTTTCGTTCTGAGTTGGAATCCAGCAGCATCACCGGCTCAGATGCTCGTTAAGGTCAGGTGTTCGTGTCTTACAGTGATTGGGAAAGAAATTGGGCGTGGCTACGTGCCAAGGCCAAACAAGCAAGATGCCTCTCGGCTGAGGAGGAGGAGTATTTAGATCGCGAGCTGGCGATCAAAATTCGTGAAAGGATGGAGCATGAGGCCTCAGTTCGGTGGTGGCAGCTTTTCGGGGTGGAGGGCCATCGTTTGGATTGCATTGAGGCAGAGGCCCAGTTCATCGGCCACTTGGACGAGATTTTTAAATGCCCGCCCGCGAGCCATTTCCTAGCCCCGACAGAGGCGAAGCTGCGACTTCATCATGCCTATCATTTCAGTCGGCGGGGGGTATACCACGGCGTCGAATTTAAGGCGCCTCCCACGACACGTTTGCTTGAGCTCATGCTGTATGGGTATTTCCCCTACGAGGATACCTGGATCTACCTGGACAGGAGATCAGAACTGAGCTCCGACGGGTATAAGAAACCTAAGCAGTGGCTCGCGCTTCCTCGAGGAGAGACCCCTCGAGATAGGCTCGGCATTACCATCGAGATCAGCTTATCTGGCCTCACGCCGATCCGCTCGCAATCACCAGCAACACTGTTCAGCAGCTTGAAGCCTTCGGAGAAAGAGAACCTGGCCAGGGAATATGGGGCGGAAGGCTCTCATCAGCACTGGCTTGAGCAGATCGTGGAAAGCCTGTTCGCTGAAAGAGGTCGTCGAGCCAGAATCAGGATCAGCTATGCAGGCGAGGCAGGCGGTAGTCATCTCCCCCTTGCTGAGTTGATTGCTGAGGGAGGCCGCACTCCAGGTAAAAAGGTGGTCATGCAAGATGGCAATTACCTCAACTGCGAGCCTGGCAATCTCGTCACTCGCTCAAGTCGAGGCAGGACAATGAGCTGCAGAACCTGTCGCCGCCCCACAACCAGAGACCAATCTGAGCTTACTAAGGACTCGGCGGGGTCAAGCCTTCGCGTCTGCCATTCCTGCCTCCGATGGATGACCAAATCCTCTTAGTAGAAATAGTCTCACGAGGGGCTTGCGCAAAATGTACAGTTAAATCAATATAAACCCTATGATGTGGTAATTGCATCATAAAGACATAGAGACCGGCTTTTTGGCCGGTTTTTTTATGTCTTGGTTTTCTCCTATCGCCGCATCCAGCGGCAGTTTGTGTCCCTTAATTTACGTGCCTAATGGCTGAAGAATCGCGAGCACTCGTTCGTGAGACTTACGCACGTCTATAGAAAATGGGCGGAGGCCCTGATATGAAAAATTCGATCCAGATTGATTATCAAAATAAGACCATCGTTTTCAGCTCGAGCGGCTGGTTGAATGCTAGCCACGTCGCGGAGCTTTATTCTGCTTCAGTAGACGGCTGGTTGAGATCCCGTGAGACACAGGAGTATCTGGCTGATGTTGCTACTGCACTAGGTGCCGAAGGGCCTCAGGAGCTCATCCAGATCAGTGGAGATCGAGCGGGTGGCATTTGGCTGCACCCGAAGGTGGCGATCGATTTTGTTAGGGAGATTGATCGTAAGCTCTCTCGCTGGTGCGACTTGACCATCGATAGAATTTTGCGTGGCACCTTTTCAGTGAAAAAGCGTTTCGACGCAGCGTGCAAGGTGTTGGATGAGAGTCGGCATGAGGCGAGCAAGCACGGAAGGGGGCTGATGGAATGGCGCTTGAAGAAACGAGGGCTCGAATATCATGTGGCCCATCTGAAGGATCAATTGCAGCTTACATTGGGGCTTAATAATCCCAACTGAAAAAGACGAACGAAAGCCCGCCTAGTGCGGGCTTCGTCGTTTTTGGAGTCAGCTAAATCGAGACTTGCAGCGGTTATTTCCGATCGCCTGGCGCTTCGGGCTGAGGTCTCACTGATACGTTGCGCCGTAAGCCTCCTCCAGAAGCGGAGGGCTTCTACATCCCGCGCTCAGAGGCGGCCAATACGGCGGGACTTGTACTAACCCTGGCTTATTCGAATCCCGGCGTCATCGAGGTGCCGGATCGCTGGGTTCTGTAAGGTAGCCAGCCTTTTGGTAGAGATTGAAATGCCGCATCATTGCTACAGGGTCGCCGGTACCAAGGTAGAGAGGGCTTGCGCTTTCGTTAACCGGTTTGCTAGATTTATGTCCGCGCAGGGTAGGCGCATCACACCCGTCTTTGAAAGCTGGAAACGGCACTACCTGTTGGTTCTCTTATGCTCAAGGCCATGTTATTTCGAGGCCCTGCGGCGGCGTAGGCGGGTGGCGTTGCATTAGGGGCGGAGAAACCAACATGAGCACCATTCCCGACGTTCGTCCGTCTACCCTTTCCGGTATCAAGCGTAAGGCCAAGCGCATCAATGGCCTGAACCCTGAAATCGTCTACCTTGTTGCTTTGGATCTGTCTGCAAAGCAGTCCGGCTACGAAAGCTACCATCACGCACGCAGAGTGCTGCAGGCCGGGCTGAGTGCTCCTTCACTGCACAGCATTTACCTCTCGGCGTATTGGCGTGACTCTTCGACAAAGCCACGATCAACTGGGCTTGAAGTTCTTGGGATTAAACTCCGGAGGCCGCTGACAGACTTCCTAGGCAAGCATCAATGTCACTTTGCTCAAAATCTACAAGGGTTCTTCGTCGAGTCGTCGGATCATGTCGAAATGAGGAGCACTGTCGACAGCTTGGAGAAAGCAAAGGGGTTGCTGACTCGTGCAGCTCTTTCTCTTCAATTCATGGAAGCTGCACGGCTCCAGCCTGCAACAACGAAGGTTCAGTGGTCAGCCATGGAGAGGGCAGGCGAACTCCCTTCTTCAGATCATATCTCTCGTTGGGTGTGTGCCGACACCGGCGCATGGCTGATGCTTGATGAGCCCTATGGGCATGTACTTGCGCCTGAGTATCAAGCTAGGCGCAACGACTGGTCTAACGAAAATGGCTTCAAGCTGGCAATGCCTGGCTGGGAAGGTTTATACAACCCTGGTTATGCGACGCCGCATTTATTGGGGCACGACGTCGATCTCATAAACCGTGTCGTCGCCACGGTGGAGCACCTCAGTTTAGGTGAGGCTAGTACTTGGGCTTTTCAGTCAGAAAACTTCAGCAGCCAGTTCGTGAGCCCTGCACGAGCGCAGTCTGGGAAGAAGCGCAAGCCTCGTCCTGGTACCACGTACGGATCCAGTAAAAACGCGATCGAATACCGTCGCAAGGAAGGATGGGGTTCCTACTGGCGACCAGCTCAGCAAATGAGCATCGCTGACCATAACGCAATGGGATGGATACTTAAGCGTTTGTACGCAACAGCTATGCCTTTCACTGTCCGCACGCAGCTCTCGGAGCTCCATGCTGAGCTGGAAAACTGGATGGATGCCGAATACAAGGGTGAACGCCATCCAGACTTTGATCCAGATGCCTACTATGGCGGCTACGATATCCCTTGCTACCAAAACCGCATTGAGGTGCTTGAAGCGCTGGATCGTCTCCGTTCGATCATGGCGGGCACGTATCTGGACTCTAAACCTTTGAGAGATCATTTCAGAAAGCTGGATTTGGCACGTCAGCATATCGCTAAGTCGTAAACTCAGGCTAAGAGCTTTTGTTGTTTTTAATTTCGGAGTCCAGGGGTGGAAGGTCATAATTTTGAGCGTTTAAAGGCCCACATATTGCAGTTGTCAGTAGCCTCGGAGTTCGATCGGGCTAGGCTTGAATGGAAACTTCACGCTGTTGAGGTTAGTGAAGAGTTTGATCAGTGTCCGTGCGGGAAGGATATTAAAGAGCACTGCTATATTATAAATTCTAGGAATGGTAACAAAACTTACGTAGGCAACGTGTGTATCAACCGTTTCCTGCAAATCGAGACGGGCAATCTGTTTGCCGGATTGCGGAAAATTACGCTTAATCCGAGCGCGAATGCAAACGAAGATTTAATCGAGTACTCTTGGGAAAAGGGTTACCTGTTCGGTGAGAACGAATACTTGTTCTTGAAACGCACCATGAATAAGCGAAAGTTGTCTCCTGATCAAATTTCTTGGAAAAAGAAAATTAATAACAGAATTTTGAAAGGGACGGTGGTGAGGCGTCGGACAGTCCGAGATTGAGATAGGCTCACCGTAGTAGGTGAGCCCTCTAGGCTGGCTGACGAAAGGAATGATCAGCCGGGCTTACCTTCATTAGCCTAGCCGCTTGCGCGGGAACAAGGAGTTGGGCCGGTGAGGGATTCTTGCTCGATTCGTCCACCTAGCCTCGGTTCGGGAAAGGGCTCGCAGCTGGGACTTGCGTTGTTGACGGCGCTGTAGTCTATCCCGTGAGAATGTCGCTGCTACGGACACGAAGTGTCCGCCTATGCTGTTCCTCCAAGGATGTGCGAGGGAGGGCGATTCGAGGCGTACAGATGAGAAGGGCGATGCGGGTGGGCTGGCATTCACCAATCCGTCGCTCAGGTGTGAGAGATAGGCATCAGAAGCTCCATACGTTGTCGCTGAATACTCCCTGGGCTTCCACATGCTCGTTGTAGGCATTCATGGCTTCGCTGTTCTCTGCCAGCCATTGTTCTCGCTTTTTCGTCCTCAAGGCCTCGGCCAGAGCCTGCTCCGTGTGAGATTCTTCCTGGGTTTGCATGGTCTTGTCCTCTCAACCGCGATACCCAAGCTTACCCTTAAGCAGGCACCTCATTTCAAGGCGGCTAATAGAGCTGTTCCTGAGTGGAACATTCCAGCCCGCACGGATAGCCGCTTACGCGAAGAAGCGACGCTTCTGCTAATGGCACATTGGCGGCAGTTTTTGGTTCCATCTCAAGAGACCCTGGTCAATTTCGGCTCATCCCTCAGGCAGACGTGCTCAATAAATTTTTTGAACCCGTTAAAGGTTCGTAAGAGTTGAGCCGATTGGAATTAGCAAGCCAATTTTTCGAGAGTGCTATGAGCGACAACGACCGTCTGAAATCCCGCATCACCTTCAAGTCGTCTGAGTTTTTCACTTTTCCGGAAACAGACGAGCATTATCGTGCGACTGTCAAACTCACTCCGTCTCGACTCATACGTGTAACCCTAAGCGACTTCAAAGCAAGCTTCACCACACAGCAAGTTTATGAGATCGCAACTGGTCTAATCAACGCAGTAATTAGCTCGTTTGATCACAATCACTCAAAGCCGGATAAGTCTAAAGTCCAGAGTGCTCATGATCATTGGACTGCTCTCATTTTGCGCCATAACCCGTTTGGATCACACCAAACATCTGATCTGCTCCACGTTGTGAGTACTGGTAGAAATTTCCTAATGGAAGGAGCCCTGCTCGATCCCGAGCCGATGGTGGAATTTGGGGATGGTGAAGAGCCTATCTACGAATTTCAGATCAGACTAGACGGCCAATACGTCATAATGAGTTTCGGTTGGGTTAGCTGGAGTCTCAGGCGAAGCGAAGCACAGTGGCTGGCAGAACAGCTTTGGACTGCAGTTTTTTTGGCAACAAAGCCTAAAGCGCAGATTAATCAGGAGCGTGCAAAAGGAGTATGCGCGATCTGATACTTGTTGGGAGCGTATCTTCCGTCATCCCGACACAACAGGCCTCGCCCCAAAGCGGGCGTAGGCCCCTTGAACCTTTGCACTTGCTGCTGACTATCACTTGGGATCGATGGGGCTTTAACAAGCTTTACGGCACGACGCGTGGGCATGAGATCGTTGACTAGGCGTCCTTTTACATCGGCAGGCAGTAACGGAAGTCTGCCAAAAACACCTGATTGAACTGTTGATATTGGTGTATTGTTAGGTGACTAACTACATAGAGATCTATCATGTCTAAACTTGCAGAATATCGCCAGCTCGAAAAACACCTTGCCGAGCAAATCCAGGCCTTGGAAGCCCTGAAGGGTGATGCTGGCTTGAAGCAAGAAATCGAATTTGAGACCAAGCTGCGCGCCTTGCTTGCCGAATACAGTTACAGCCTGCCAAAAGTGATCGCTCTGCTTGATCCTCAAGCTGGCCGTCGCGCTCCAGTCGTCGAATCCAAAGCAGGCACCCGCAAACCTCGTCAAGTGAAGGTCTACAAAAATCCTCACACCGGCGAAGTCGTCGAAACCAAAGGTGGCAATCACAAAACGCTGAAGGAATGGAAAGCGCAGTACGGTTCCGATACCGTGGAATCCTGGCTGACCAACTGATTTTGGTTTGAGTACAAACAAAGGCTCATAAACAGGGCCTTTTTTTGTTGGCGTTGGGACGAACATGGCGCTTGGAAAAGGAGAGTCTGGAATCGCATCAGCTTGCCGGGTTCAAGCGACAGAGCCTTGATTCAATCTCTCAAGCGCTTCTTTCACGACAACGTACCCAGCCTCACTATTTGAAACCTGCAATGGCGTCATCCCACCCAACGCGGTTTTCGGTTTGTTCAGCCAAGCTGCCGCTTTCTCTTTGTCTGCAAAGACTTGCTCTGCTTGCAGCTGAATCAGATCAACATGATCCAACAATCGGGCTCCTGTGAAACCGATCTTCTAGTAAGCTGCAAAATAACCTAATGTGACAGTTAATTGTCTATTTTTTACACGTAATGCTGGCTTAATTCCTATTCGGCGTTATCGCCTACGTCGGAGCCTAACGATAGGTTATTGATGACGCGTGTCCAATTGTAAGAGCCATTTCCAACGACTACACTCCAGCCCATGAAACGCTATCTGCGGTTTTACCTCATTTTTCTGATCAGCCTGGCGCTTCCCCTCAGCGGGATGGCGGGCGTTCAGCCGCCGACAGAGCCTTGCCCGATGAAGACGATGGGCATGGCGATGATGGACGACATGGGGATGGACTGCTGCAACGACATGAAAAGCCCTACCGAACACGGCAAGCCTTGCAAGCTTGGCCAGGAGTGCAAGACGGGCGGCATGTTGCAAGTCTCGATCCTCAAGCCGCTGCTTACCGTATTCAGCCCCGTAGTGCTTTCCTTTTTCAGCGACTCCCTACCTGAACAGACCCCTTCCGGGGTATGGCGACCGCCTCGCGTTTGATTCCAGTCCCACATTGAGCCTCATTCCGCATTAGCGGAATGGACTAGCTGTGCGCACGTCTTTACCGCGTGCAGTGGATGATCACAGGAATCGTAAACATGAACTCCAAGTGCTTTTGCGCAGGCTGGTCTCTCGTGACCGGCCTAGCGGCAAGCGTGCTGGCATTGCCGAGTTTCGCTGCCGCATTGACGCTCGATGAAGCGTTGCGGCTGGCAGAAAACAATGCGCCGTCGCTGACCGCACAAGACGCGAAAATTCAGGCTGTCAGCAGTGCAGCCATCCCTGCTGGTGAATTACCTGATCCCAAGCTCCTGGTGGGCGTGCAGAACTACCCTATTGGCGGCCCGGATCGTTGGAGCATCGACCAGGACTTCATGACCATGCAAATGGTCGGGGTCAGGCAGGAAATGCCCAATAGTGACAAGCGGAAGGCGCGCATCGAGGTCGCCGATGCGGCTATTGATCGCGTCTCTGCGGAACGTCTAGTCGAACGCCTGAAGGTACGCCAGTCCACAGCGTTGGCGTGGATCAGTAGCTACTCGGTTGAGCGCAAAGATGCGCTGTTCCAGGACTTCTACAAAGAAAATCGTCTGCTAACCGATACAGTCCGGGCCCAAATTGCCGGTGGCCGCGCTCAACCTGCTGACGCGGTGACGCCCAAGCAAGAGGCAGCTCAACTGGCAGAACAACAGGACGATCTGAACCTCCAGAGAACGCAAGCACGAGCGGCCCTCAAGCGCTGGATTGGCAATGCCGCTAACGAGAAGCCCGTGGGCCGTTTGCCTGAATGGCCTGTCGACACCTCAAGTTATTCTCATAAATTGCAACACCATCCCGAGTTGGCAGCGTTTGCCCCGATGACCCGCGAAGCGCAAGCCAAGGTTCGTGAAGCCGTGTCGGAGAAGCAGTCGGACTGGAGCTGGGAAGTGGACTACCAGCACCGTGGCCGTGAGTTTGGCGACATGGTCAGCGTGCAATTTTCCTGGGATTTACCGCTGTTTCCTGACTCTCGCCAAAACCCAAAAATCGCGGCCAAACAGGCTGAACTGAGCCGGCTTGAGGCTGAGCGAGAAGTATTATCACGCGAGCACACTCAGCAACTGGAAAGCGAGCTAGCTGATTATGAGCGCCTCAATCGTGCCGTGCGCCGAAACCAGGAAAGCTTGCTTCCGTTGGCCAAGGAAAAGGTTGAACTCACCATGGCCAGTTACCGTGCAGGCAAGGGCGATTTAAACGCCGTGGTTGCCGCGCGGCGTGAGCTCATCGAAGCCCGACTCAAACAGGTTGAAGTGGAAGAACAGCGAGCGCTGACCAGTGCGCGCCTGTATTTTGCTTATGGGGAGTCCAGCCAATGAGCCTCAAAAAATGGAACGGTGCAGTGCTGGTGGGCATCTCGCTCGCATTGGGTGTTGCCGGCGGGTACTGGTTCGCTCAACAGCGCATGAGCGGAGACCCCAGTACCGCCCCGCAACAGGCCCTCAATTCAGCGGCGGAACGCAAGGCGCTGTATTGGTACGACCCCATGTACCCGCAGCAAAAATTCGATAAGCCGGGGAAATCCCCCTTCATGGACATGCAGCTGGTTCCCCAGTACGCCAGCGGTGAAGGAGTTCGGGCGACTGTCACTATTGATCCGCGTCTGACTCAGAATCTTGGGCTGCGTTTTGCGACTGTCACCCGTGGTGTCTTACATTCCAGCCTCAACGTGACAGGCATCCTGGCGTTTAACGAGCGTGATGTCGCCGTGATTCAGGCACGCACCACTGGCTTTGTGGAGCGAGTCTACCCCCATGCTCCCGGCGATGTGCTCAAGGCCAACGCGGCGTTGGCGGATATCCTGGTGCCAGAGTGGGCTGCTGCGCAGACAGAATTTCTTGCCTTGAAGCGCAACGGGGATGCTGACCTGTTAGCTGCGGCCCGCCAACGACTGCTGCTCACGGGGATGCCGGCATCACTGATTACTCAGGTAGGGCGTAGCGGCAAGGTTCAACCTTACCTGACTCTCACCAGTCCCATTGGTGGTGTGTTGCAAGAACTGAATGTCCGTGCCGGCATGACCGTGGCGATTGGCGACACTCTGGCACGTGTGAATGGCTTGAGCAGTATCTGGCTAGCCGTGGCCATTCCAGAATCGGAAACCGGAGCTATCACCGTAGGACAGACAGTCGAAGCGCGCTTACCTGCCTTTCCAGGGACAACACTCAATGGCAAGGTCAGCGCAATTTTGCCCGAGACCAATCCGGACAGTCGCACGATTCGTGTACGGGTGGAACTCCCGAATCTGGACGGTCGCCTGAGACCAGGTATGACAGCGGGGGTGAGCCTGAATCGTTCGACCGAGCAAAGTGTGATGTGGGTGCCAAGCGAAGCCGTCATTCGTACCGGTCGACGTGCCCTGGTGATGCTCGCCGAAGACGCCGGACGCTACCGTCCCGTGGAGGTACAAATCGGGCAGGAAAACGATGGCAGAACGGCAATCCTGAAGGGTCTGGAAGAAGGCCAGAAGGTAGTTACTTCTGGACAGTTCCTGCTCGACTCGGAGGCCAGTCTTAAGGGCATTATTGCAAGCTCAGAGGAAGCGTCACCACCCAGCGCAGCAGCCTCCAGTTTTCATGAGGCGGATGGGCAGATCGTGGAGATCAACGACAAAGAAGTCACGCTTGCCCATGGCCCTTTCAAGACGCTGGGCATGCCTGGCATGACGATGACGTTCCCGCTCGGCAATCCGGCGCTGATGCAGGGCCTCAAAACGGGCGACAAGGTTCGGATCGCGGTGAGCCAGACCGACGATGGTTTGCGGGTTGAGCGTTTGGATAAATCGGGGGGGCAGCCATGATCGCGGCCCTGATTCGTTGGTCAGTGGCCAACCGATTCCTGGTAATACTGGCGACACTGTTCGTCACGGCGTGGGGCATTTGGTCGGTGCAGAGCACGCCCATCGACGCGCTGCCGGATCTCTCCGATGTGCAGGTGATCATCCGGACACCTTACGCAGGCCAGGCGCCGCAGATTGTCGAGAACCAGGTGACATATCCGTTAGCCACCACCATGCTCTCGGTGCCGGGCGCCAGAACGGTACGTGGTTACTCCTTTTTTGGTGACAGCTTCGTTTACGTGTTGTTCGAAGAGGGCACTGACTTGTACTGGGCCCGTTCGCGGGTGTTGGAGTACCTAAGCCAAATACAAAGTCGGTTACCAGCCAGTGCCAAGCCGGCGTTGGGGCCGGATGCGACAGGGGTGGGTTGGATCTATCAATATGCACTGGTAGATCGCAGTGGGGGGCACGACCTGGCACAGCTTCGCGCACTCCAGGACTGGTTCCTCAAGTTCGAACTCAAGACTTTGCCCAACGTTGCGGAAGTGGCTACGGTGGGAGGCATGGTCAAGCAGTACCAAGTGCAGCTTGATCCGCTCAAACTGGCTAACCTCGGTATCACTCAAGTCGAGGTGAGCGAGGCTATTGGTAAGGCCAACCAGGAAACCGGTGGTGCCGTGTTGGAGATGGCAGAGACCGAGTTCATCGTGCGTGCGTCGGGCTACTTAAATACACTCAATGACTTTCGGGCGATCCCGCTGAAGTTGGGTGCGGGTGGCGTGCCAGTAACCCTTGGTGATGTCGCCACGATTCAGTTAGGGCCGGAAATGCGGCGGGGCATCTCCGAACTCGACGGCGAAGGTGAGACGGTCGGCGGCGTGGTGATTTTGCGCAGCGGCAAGAACGCTCGCGAAACCATTGCGGCGGTCAAGACAAAGCTCGATGAACTGAAAAGCAGTTTGCCGGCAGGTGTGGAAATCGTCACCACCTACGACCGCAGTAAGCTGATTGACCGCGCCGTGGAAAATCTCAGCCACAAGCTCATTGAAGAGTTTATCGTCGTCGCATTGGTTTGCGGGATCTTCCTCTGGCACTTGCGCTCATCGCTGGTGGCGATCATCTCCTTGCCGGTTGGTGTGTTGATTGCCTTCATCGTCATGCGCTACCAGGGACTCAACGCCAACATCATGTCCTTGGGTGGGATTGCCATCGCCATCGGCGCCATGGTTGATGCCGCCGTGGTGATGATCGAGAACGCTCACAAGAAGATTGAGGTCTGGCACCTAGCCAATCCTGGGGAGGAGTTGCAGGGTGAGCGTCATTGGCACGTGATGACCGAAGCAGCGGCAGAGGTAGGCCCGGCACTGTTCTTCTGCCTGTTGATCATCACCTTGTCGTTCATTCCGGTGTTCACGCTGGAAGCACAGGAAGGACGGCTGTTCGGCCCTTTGGCTTTCACCAAGACCTACGCGATGGCCGCAGCGGCGGGATTGTCAGTGACCCTGGTGCCAGTGCTGATGGGTTATTGGATTCGGGGGCGAATCCCCAGTGAGCAACAGAACCCGTTGAATCGGTGGTTGATTCGGATGTATCAGCCTGCCCTGGACGTAGTCTTGCGTCGACCAAAGATCACGCTACTGGTGGCACTCTTGGTTTTTGTCAGTGCGCTATGGCCAATATCGCGCCTGGGTGGTGAGTTTCTCCCCCCGTTGGACGAAGGCGACCTGCTCTATATGCCCTCAGCTCTGCCGGGATTGTCGGTGCATAAAGCGGCGCAGCTGCTGCAACAGACCGACCGCCTGATCAAAACCGTGCCCGAAGTCGAACACGTCTTCGGTAAAGCGGGACGCGCTGAAACCGCCACCGACCCCGCGCCGCTGGAGATGTTCGAAACCACCATTCAGTTCAAGCCATACGCGCAATGGCGCCCAGGCATGACCCAGGAGAAACTGGTGGAAGAACTGGATCGGGTGGTGCGGGTTCCCGGGCTGACGAATATTTGGATACCGCCGATTCGCAACCGAATCGACATGCTGGCCACGGGGATTAAGAGCCCCATCGGGGTGAAGGTTGCTGGCACCAACCTGACGGAGATTGACGCCGCGACTCAGGCGGTCGAGCGGGTGGCCAAGGATGTGCCGGGTGTCAGTTCGGCTCTGGCCGAGCGACTGACCGGGGGCCGCTATATCGACGTGGATATCGACCGCAAGGCGGCCGCGCGCTACGGACTGAATATCGCCGATGTGCAGTCCATCGTGGCTGGCGCTATCGGCGGTGAAAACGTCGGGGAGACCATCGAAGGTCTTGCACGTTTCCCGATCAACGTCCGTTACCCTCGGGAGTGGCGTGACTCGCTCGGTGCCTTGGAGCAATTGCCAATCTATACCCCGCTAGGTAGCCAGATCACCCTCGGCACAGTGGCGAAGGTCAAAGTCACGGACGGGCCGCCGATGCTCAAGAGCGAGAATGCACGGCCTTCAGGCTGGGTGTATATCGATGTGCGTGGTCGGGACATTGCTTCCGTGGTCGCCGATCTACGCCAAGTTGTCAATGAACAGGTCAAGTTGCAGCCCGGCATGAGCCTGAGCTACTCAGGACAGTTCGAATTTCTCGAAAGGGCCAACGCACGCCTCAAACTGGTGGTGCCGGCCACGCTGTTGATCATCTTAGTGCTGCTCTACCTGACTTTCGCCCGCTTCGATGAGGCGTTGCTGATCATGGCCACGCTGCCATTCGCACTGACTGGTGGAGCATGGTTCCTCTATCTGTTGGGATTCAACCTGTCGGTCGCCACCGGAGTCGGCTTTATCGCCTTGGCCGGGGTTTCTGCCGAGTTCGGCGTGATCATGCTGCTCTATCTGAAGAACGCCTGGGCCGAACGTGAAGACCTCGGCGACAGCACTGAGCGCGGGCTGGTTGCAGCGATTCGTGAAGGCGCTGTGCAGCGCGTTCGACCCAAGGCCATGACCGTGGCCGTCATCATTGCCGGTCTGTTGCCGATCCTATTGGGCAGCGGTACCGGCAGCGAAGTGATGAGCCGCATTGCCGCGCCTATGGTCGGCGGCATGGTTACGGCACCCCTGCTTTCCCTGTTCGTCATTCCGGCAGCCTATCGTCTGATGCGTCGTCGGCACCTCTCAGTTGCCCCCCTCAACCCTCAAGGATAAGTCGCATGAAACTGACCATGATTGCAGTTGCAAGCACCGTATTTTCGCTTTCACTTTTTGCCCACGCCGAGGACATGCCGGGCATGAAAATGGACGGTATGGAAGGCATGCAGATGGAGCAGGAAACCAAACAGTCTCCAGTCGCTAACACCGAGGGGACGATCAAGGCTATAGATACTACGAAGCAAACAGTGACCATCTCCCACGGCGCTGTTCCCGCCATGCAATGGCCGCCAATGACGATGGCTTTTTCCGTAACAGAGAAGCAGATGACAGGTCTGACTGTCGGCGACCATGTATCGTTTTCCTTTAGAGTAAAGGATGGCAAAGCCGAAATTGTTTCCATTAATAAATGAGACTGTAATGATGAAAAAACCGGCACGCATTGTCGTGCCGGTTTTTTCCGTCTACGCAGAAAAAATCTTGATGGAGATACGGCATTCCCGAAGTACTTCATAGTAAGCGGCAACGCTATGCAAATCGGCGAGTCATGGTGGTTGGCGGCGGCCATTTGGCGTTCAATGTCTTGCAAGACTTGGCTCGGCTTGCCCTACAGGAGCCGCGCACGAAAGTCTTTTGGGTGATTCGCGGCGCCTCCTTGGATCGCATATTGGGCGGTGGGGCAAACGACATGCTGGAGGAGCGAGGGAAACTGGGGCAGACGGTTCGCCAGCTGTTGAATGATGGGGGCATTGAGCTGTTCACCAACATCGCCATCGATAGGGTTACCGCAACCGACAATGGCATCGTTGTTGAGGCGGGCGGTCAAGCGCTCCCCGCAGTGGATGAGGTAGTGGTAGCAACGGGCTGCCGACCTAAATTGGAGCTGCTTGCCGAACTGCGTTTGGCGCTAGATTCGGCGACCCAGAGCCCCATTCATCTTGCTCCGCTGATTGATCCGAATGAGCATAGTTGCGGCACTGTTCGCCCAAATGAGCTGGTTCACCCCGATGAAGGGGTCTTCATCGTAGGAATGAAGAGCTATGGCCGTGCCCCGACTTTCCTGCTCATAACAGGCTATGAGCAGGTGCGTTCGGTGGTAGCGGCCCTGGCCGGTGATTGGGATGCGGCCAAGCGGTTGAATTGGTCTTGCCAGAGATGGGCGTGTGCAGTACGCAGCTCGATGATTCTGACTGCTGCGAGCGTGCCGCCAACTCAGACTGCTGCGAGCCAAGTTGTTGCACCGATGCGGCTGAGACTGCCGAAGTTGCGGCTGCGTCAACGGGTTCTTGCTGCTCGTGGCTGTGTGCAAATCTACATGCATTAGCCAGGCATTTGCATTCGTCCTGACCACCTATAGTTCGGTTCAATGGAGCCGGTCAGTGAGTCCGGACAGGATGCGCTGCTGGCACAGCTGGCACTGGCGAATTTTGCCTCAGTATTTGCCTTGAGCTACTCAAGCCCTTCCAGTGATGCGCTGGAAGTCTCATCGTTGTATCGACGCAAAGCATAAATAGTCCTCCGCAACTTTAAAGAGGGCTGCTCGAATCAAGTTGCACGCAGCTGATGTACTTACGAAGTCATCGACACAATTTGCGATTTTTTGCGCCAAACGAGAGCAGGTATTGCCCGGATGTAGATCAGTTCACCAACCAACTCAACCAATGTCTGGGTAATCACCGCAGCGGCAGCAAGCCCTCGAATTTCTTCAGGCAATGCCAGAGCCAGCGGAAGAACCACCAAAGAGTTACGCGTTGACGAGCTGAAGGTGACCGCTCTGGCCGTCGTGGAGGGCAGCTTGAAAACTCTTGAAGCCAAAGCGCCCATCAGCGGAGCCAACAACATGAAGCCGAGGTACACAGGGATGACTGGAGCAAGCTTGTCGATGTCGCGAACTACCGAGGAGATTTGGGAACCAACCACCGCGATCAGAACCGCTGCCATTGCTGGGACGGGTAGCCAGGCCCAGGCGGCGTTCCAGCCACCGACGATTTTCGACTTTTTGGCCAGGGCTGCTGTAACCACGGCCAACAACAAAGGCGCGACAATCAGCACGAGAAAGGCTTCGACAAAGGGGCCCACTGAGATCACGACTTCGGACTGCCCACCCAGCATGAAGGCCAAGTACACGGGTAGTAGTACAAGCTGAAGCAGCAACAAAATCGGTGTTGCCGCAAGGATCCCGCGAGAGTCGCCCTTGCCAATGTGCGTAAAAACCACCACGTAATCGATGCAGGGGGTCAGCAGCACCAGGAGTGCGCCGACAAGGATTGCCGGGTGATCCGTAAGACCTCTGGTGAGCCCCCACACCAGCAGCGGAATCAACACGAAGTTGGCGATAAGCAAAGCGGAAATGAAGCGTTTGTTGCTGAGGCCTTCGCGCAGGTCAAGAAAGGGGATCTGTAGGAACATCGCGTACATCAGCACGGCAATAGTCGGGGTCACCAACGCGTTCAGGCCTTGAGCTGCTGTAGGCGCCACCAACCCACCAATTGCAGCCGCTATCACTGCAACCAAGTAGATCGGTATCTGGTTCTGTTCAAGTGCATCCCTATCCATAGTGCTCTCCTCGGATATCAAAAAAGGCCGTCAGCCTAAACGGGCGCCCAAGTCAACGCGCTGTCATTCACCTGACCACCTGTTTGCATTCGACTTGACCAGCCATTTGCATCGGTCATGACTGCATTGCAATGAGCATATTCATGTGCGTTGTACGTGCAGATCGGATGGTCACGGCCTATTACTGGTCATGGTCGCGTAAATGATGCCCCTTGCAGCGATAGGAGGCTGCTGTACAGCGTCGAGTGTTCATTGGCGGGCTGTGCCTGTTCACTGCGGACTCTTTGGCGTCCGGCGTAAACAGCGAACTTCGGAGATCACCTCAGTAATGACATAAGTCAAGGTGGTTTTGGGCAGACCTGCTAATTATTGAGTGTAAACAGGCGATTGTCATGCTGAAGTCTATAATTCTCGGTGAGTGCGCTTGAACCCAAGCACCGCAATCGGTTGGCACATTAGATTTTGGTTCAGCTCACCTTCACAAAGGCAGCTCGAAATGAAAAATATCAAATTGGCCGTGCTTTTTCTCGCCGCATCGCTTTCCCCCATGTGGGCGTTAGCAGCAGAGCAACCTCAAACGACGCAGACGCAGCAACAAGCTCCGAATGTTGCCGAATTCGATAAGCAGATGACTCAGGCGCAAGAAACCTTCCAGAAGATGCAGACGCAGATGGAGAAAATTCAGCAGACCCAAGATCCCCAGCAGCGCCAGAAGCTCCTTCAGGAGCATTGGAATACGATGCAAAGCGGCATGGGCATGATGAACAACATGTGGGGGCCGGGAATGATGGGCTGCTGCGGAGGCGGCAGGATGGGCAATGGACACATGATGGGCGGCCATATGATGGGGTGGCAGGACTACTCAAAGTTGACCCCAGAGCAAAAAAGTCAACGCCAGTACATGATGGACAGGTACACAGGTATGCAACAGATGATGATGGATCACATGATGTGGCATCAAAACTATATGCAAGGGCCGTTACCGGCGAAGCCTTGAAAGTAAGTATTTGCTAGCTATTTAGATCGCAGAGTACGTTCTCCGCTGTTCGGACGTACTCCTAACTCGCCCTTTCGCCTAAGGCTTGCAGCTGGCCCGGCAGTGCCCTCTGCGGTTAAGGAAGCCACTTGCCTAGCGAAGGCAATTAGCCATACGCTGCGAAGCGTGAGAGGTCTCACGGATGTAAAAACATGAGCATGGAGCAAGCCCTGATGAAACTGTCCGCCATTTTGATCGCCGCTTTACTTTCGATTACGTCCGTTGCTGCCTTCGCGCACAGCGGCGGCACTGATTCAAAAGGTTGCCATCGCAACCATAAAACGAACGACTACCACTGCCACTAAACGGCAAAAGCCCAGCTTGAAGCTGGGCTTTAATGCAAACTGGCTTTCTCACATTTGTGGAGGCCAGTTAGACGTTCGCGATGAGTGTCCGGTGTTGGCCGATTACTTCATGTTTTGATGGCTGATAACCCAAAACGGACATTCTTAGAGAGCTTGAGTCCCTGTTTTCGGACAATAATCCATTGCCGAGCTAATCACGTTTCGACAATGACTCAATGATCCGGCATTGCTCGATCACACCACCCTGACAACAGACGGTCAGATGCTCCAGTTCAGCCTCCAGGCCCTGCAAGTCGCGAATACGCATTCGCACCTGCTCCAATTGTCCTTCGACTTTTGCGTCTACCCCGGCACAGGAAGCATCACGTCGGTCAGCAAAGCCCAATAATTCACGAATGTCATCCAAGCTGAATCCCAGTGAACGACTGCGGCGGATGAACAAAAGGCGGTCGCGCTCCTCATCGGTGTAGAAGCGATAGCCTGATGGCGATCTTCCGGCGGAGGGCAGCAGCCCCAGCTGTTCGTAATAACGGATGGTCACCGCTTTGGTGTCGGTTTCTTTCGCCAAGGTACCGACCGTGTACGTGGCCGCATTCATTTCGCTTGACCTTATAGTCGCTAGAACCTTCATTCTACCCAGATCAGGCGATAAGCAAATCCGTGCGCACGCCCTACCACGTCTAAAAAGGGCTTTACACCTATGCGAACCTCACATCAAAAGCCTCAATCCAAAGGCTGGGCGATCCTGCTCTGTGCCTGGCTGCTGGCCCTTGTTTCAACCATCGCCGTGTTATTCGTGGGTGAAGTCATGGGGCAAGAACCCTGCGTGCTTTGCTGGTTTCAGCGTGCCTTCATGTTTCCTATGGTGATTGTGCTGGGTGTGGCTTGCTGTATTTCGGACACGAGCGTCTGGCGATACGCATTGCCTTTGGCAGTTATGGGGTGGCTGATCGCCCTGTACCACAACCTGCTTTATTTCGGGCTGATCCCGGAAAGCATTAAACCCTGTGGATCGGGCCCGTCTTGCTCTGGCGCGGATATGACCATCCTCGGCGGTGCGCCGTTGCCATTGTTATCGCTGGGTGTATTTAGTCTTCTGATCCTTCTTTTCGTTCTTATCCGCCGGAGATTCACCCTATGAGCCGACGCATCCTTGTCCTCGCTATCAGTGTCATGGCCGTGATTGGCTTCGCAGTCGCTGCATTCTTTTATGACCGTGCCTCCACAGTGCCTCAGGCGACTGCTCCCGTGCAGGAAGCTGGCGCTTTGGTGCGATTCAATTCGCCAAGCTTTGGCCCTGCCAAGGCACCGGTCACTATTGTCGAATTCTTTGACCCATCGTGTGAGAGCTGTCGCGCCTTCTATCCCATTGTCAAAAAGATGATGTCCCAGCATCCAGGCGATGTTCGTCTGGTGCTGCGTTATGTTCGACTTCACGTCGGGTCTGAAGAGGCCATCCGTATCCTGGAAACCGCACGCAAACAAGGCGTGTTTGTGCCGGTGCTGGAAGCTGTCCTTGAGTCGCAGCCGCAATGGCATGATGACGCCAAGGCTATGGCGGCGTGGGACGCTGCCGACCAGGCAGGCTTGGATGTGGCCAAGGCACGCGAGGACATGATGTCTCCCGAGATCACCGCCACCATTGAACGAGACGCCGCCGATGCGAAAAAGGTTGGCGTAAGTGGTACGCCGACCTTCTTCGTCAACGGTAAGCCACTGACCAACTTCGGTGCCCAACAGCTTTATGACTTGATCTGGACTGAGATCAAACAGTCGCGATAAGCACAGTTAGTGATGCTAAGAACGGGTCAAAGCGCTTCACGAAGTGCTTGACCTTATAGTGGCTATAGGGTGTTCACTCTTCGCCATGACTTGCCGAGAGTGCACTTATGAAAAGCTGTTGCGGTGACAAACCAACGCCGGAAACTCAGGCTTGTGTCGAAGTTTTTGATCCATCCGCAGGCTCGGGCTGCTGTGCACCTGCCCCCACGGCTTGCGATCCTGGCGCAGCCAAAGTTCAGTCCGCAAGCAGTTGTTGTGCTCCGGAAGCTGCAGACGGGAGTACAACCCGCTCCAGACCAGAAGACGCAGGTCGTTGCGCGTCTTTGCCGGATGCCGGCAAATCATACTGCTCGGCTAAAACTGCTCCGTCCAACCTGCATGCCCTGGCGGAGCCGAGCAAATCTGTCGCTCTGGTCGGCAACGATCTTTTTACTGACGTGTGCTGCTCGCCATCTGACTTACAATCTCGTGAGGCGGAGGAGCTTCAGGTTGGTGTCGGGGACACGGCGCGCTTCAGTAGTTTCTGGATCGGACAAATGTGCTGTCCTTCCGAGCAGACTATGATCGAGGGCAAGCTCGCTCGAATGAGCGGCATTCGAAAGCTCGAATTCAACATGATGAACCGCACGCTGGGCGTCTGGCACGAACTGCCGGATACCTTGGGTATCGAAGCGGCGGTGCTGTCGTTGGGTATGCATGCAGAGCCACAAACGTCTGAGAGCAACGCACCTGTCGCCAATTCAGCGCAAGCCAAGTCGCAAGCTCCACACAAACCAAAAAGCACTTGGTGGCCATTAGCGCTATCCGGTATCGCTGCGGTGATCGCAGAAGTCTTGCACTTCACCCAATCGGCCCCGGAATGGGTGATTGCCGTCGTCGCCTTGTTCGCCATCGCACTCTGTGGGCCGACGACTTACAAGAAGGGCTGGGTTGCGCTCAAACACCTGAACCTCAACATCAATGCCCTGATGAGCATCGCGGTGACCGGCGCCGTATTGATCGGCCAGTGGCCAGAAGCGGCGATGGTCATGGTGCTGTTCACCATTGCCGAAATGGTCGAGGCGAAGTCGCTGGATCGTGCCCGCCACGCCATCAAAGGTTTGCTGGATTTGAGTCCCGAACGAGCGACAGTCCGTCAACTCGACGGCTCCTGGCTGGAAGTCGATGTGAAGTCGGTCGGGATCGGGGCTCTGGTCAGGGTGCGTCCCGGTGAGCGTATCGGCCTGGATGGTGACGTAATTTCTGGCACCTCCACTGTTAATCAGGCACCAATCACGGGGGAGAGCCTGCCCATCGAGAAGGCGGTCGATGATCCTGTGTATGCCGGTACCATTAATGAGTCGGGATCTTTTGAGTACCAGGTAACGGCTGAGTCCAACAATACGACGCTGGCTCGGATCATTCACGCGGTGGAAGAAGCCCAAAGTTCGCGAGCACCTACCCAGCGATTCGTCGACCAGTTCGCCAAGATTTATACACCGGGGGTGTTCTTCTTTGCCCTCGCCATTGCGGTCTTGCCACCTTTGTTCATGGGCGGGGTATGGACGGACTGGATCTATCGCGCCTTGGTGCTGCTGGTCGTTGCTTGCCCGTGTGCCTTGGTTATTTCCACACCGGTGTCCATCGTCAGCGGGCTGGCGGCAGCGGCCCGAAAAGGGATTCTGGTCAAGGGCGGTGTCTACCTGGAAATTGGTGCCAGGCTGAGTTTTGTCGCGCTGGATAAAACCGGCACCATCACTCACGGCAAACCGGTTCAAACCGATTACTTGCCGTTGACCGAGGTTTCAGACGCTACACCTCAATTGCTGGCCGCCAGTTTGGGGGCTCGTTCAGATCACCCGGTGTCGCAGGCAATCGCCAAGCACGTAGGACTGGATACCTCAACGCTCAGACAAGTGGAGAGCTTTGAAGCTATTCCTGGGCGTGGGGTGAAAGGCTTGATCGGGGGGCAGCTTTATCACCTCGGCAATCATCGCCTGGTCGATGAACTGGGGCTTGGAACACCGCAGTTGGAAGCCTCACTGAGTCGACTGGAGCGTCAGGGAAAAACGGTTGTAGCGTTGACCAACTCTACTCAGGTCTTCGCCCTGTTTGCCGTGGCCGATACCGTAAAGGACTCAAGCCAGACCGCGATCAAGGAACTGCACGAACTGGGCATTAAGACCATGATGCTGACCGGTGACAACGCGCACACGGCTCAGGCCATCGCCCAACGTGTCGGCATTGATGAGCCGCGAGGTAACTTGTTGCCAGCTGACAAGCTGGCGGCCATTGGCGAGTTGCAGAGCCGAAAGCACGTGGTGGGGATGGTCGGTGACGGGATAAACGATGCACCGGCACTGGCGAAGTCTCAGATTGGTTTCGCTATGGCTGCCGCTGGTACGGGCACTGCCATTGAAACGGCTGACGTTGCGTTGATGGATGATGACCTGCGCAAGATTCCGGCCTTTGTTCGCCTGTCGCGACAGACCGCATCGATTCTAAAGCAAAACATCTTCTTCGCCTTAGGGATCAAAGCTGTGTTTGTAGTGTTCACATTGATGGGTTTCGCCACCATGTGGATGGCGGTGTTTGCAGATGTCGGCGTCAGCCTGTTGGTCGTACTGAATGGGTTGCGCTTGCTGAAAAAATAGTCCGGAGGCTGAGCATGAAAGAGAGGTTGCATTACGCAATTCTCGAGGGCTTCGGCGAAGCCCGTGTAGCGATTCGTTCCCGGGATTATGGGCGCGCTTACCATTGGCTCGAGCGCACCCACATCCTTACGCAACGTCGCACCCTGCTACATGCAAAATCCCACGTCTTGATGTTGTTCGTGGGCATCAGGGCACAAGATCCCCGGGAGGTTTTGGGGCAAATACCACGTGTCATCGCTGCACTGCTATTTTCTAGAGTATGGGTGCCTCGTGGGAACACCGGTCGCGCCCGAATCAGCGCTTTTCAGGTGATGCCTCTCTCTCCGGAACTGGAATCCCTTCTTGACGAAGATTGACCCGCAGACGGTTTTCTGAGTAGTTGCCTCATCCTTTCATCCACCTGGAGAGTCATATGAGCGCTGGTCATAGTCACGGTCAAGCTCGTGCCGGACACGAGAAAAAGTTGTGGATCGCTCTGGCGTTAACGACAAGCTTCATGATCGCGGAGGTCATTGGGGCTTTCGTTACGGGCAGCTTGGCGTTGTTATCCGATGCGGCTCACATGCTGACCGATTCCACTGCCCTGGCTATTTCATTGATCGCTATTCAGATCGCCAAACGCGCTGCGGATAAAAAACGGACATTCGGCTACGCACGATTTGAGATCCTCGCAGCTGCTTTTAACGCGATCCTGTTGTTCATGGTGGCGGTGTACATCTTGTACGAGGCTTATCAGAGGTTTAAAACTCCGACAGAAATCCAATCGACAGGCATGCTGATCGTCGCGGTGATAGGGCTCGTTGTGAACCTTGTTTCAATGCGGTTGCTCATGTCTGCCAGTGCCGAAAGCCTTAACGTAAAAGGCGCGTACCTAGAAGTCTGGAGTGACATGTTGGGCTCCATAGGCGTAATAGGGGCAGCATTGATCATTCGTTTTACCGGATTGACTTGGGTTGACTCGATCGTTGCCGCAGCCATCGGCCTGTGGGTGCTTCCCAGAACCTGGGTTTTGC
Source organism: Pseudomonas sp. EB271-G4-1 (assembly GCF_058791355.1). NCBI lineage: Bacteria > Pseudomonadati > Pseudomonadota > Gammaproteobacteria > Pseudomonadales > Pseudomonadaceae > Pseudomonas > Pseudomonas sp. EB271-G4-1. Next base: position 65,105 of record NZ_JBYTEO010000008.1, on the reverse strand, counting down.
TCAAAGAAAGCATGAACATCCTGTTGCAAGGGGTTCCGGATGGCATCGATATCGCTGAAGTGGATGCGAGCATCAGGGCGGTTGAAGGCATTGAGGATATCCATGATCTGCATATCTGGGCCCTGACCAGCGGCAAGAATGTCATGAGTGCTCACCTTGTCATCCAGCGCTCCTCCCGTGCCGAGCAAGATATATTGGCTGAGGTGACGCGACTGATGAGCGAGGTATTCCATATCAGCCATACGACTCTTCAATTAGAAAACTCGCAGTTTCATGCGGGACTCGAAGAAAACGAAGGCATGCAGCACTAGAGCGGGATCTTGTGAACATCCCATGTCGGGGTAGGGGCTGCTGATGTGCTGAGAACCCAACGGACATAAAGCCCTGACCGCCGGAGCATCTCCAGCGGTGCAGGGAAGGGGCGGGTTATACAAGCTAGTTGCGGGAATTTACCCTTGAGCCTTTCTAGCCTGTTGCCAGGTGGTCTGTCCATCGAGGTTTGGGAAGTTCAGCCTGAAAACGGTCATGCTGCCAGGCATGCTTTGAACGTCCGCCGTTCCCTGGTGGAGGCTCATGATCGATCGAACAATGGCCAAACCAAGACCGGTACCACCTTCTGCACGTGAACGACTGGTGTCGACCCGATAAAAGCGGTCGAACAAGTGCGACAGATGCTGAGGCTCGATCCCCGCGCCAGGGTTGCCGACAAGTAGCGAGACTTGATCGGCATGGTTTTCGATAACGATTGAAATGGATTGTCCGGCCGGGCAGTGACGTATCGCGTTGGACAACAGATTTGATATTGCTCGCTGAATCATCAACCTGTCGCCAATGGTCTTGCCGTTTCCGGCGACGCTCAGGCTGATCCGTTTTTCTTCCGCAGACAGTGAAAACAGATCGATGACTTTCAACGCTTCATCTTCCAGGGTAATTGTCTCGAACGGGACGAGCGCGGCGGGGTGACTGACCTGAGCAAGGAAGAGCATATCCGAGACAATTCGGGTGACACGCCCCAACTCTTCGGTGCATGACCCAAGCACTGCTTTGTATTCTTCTGCCGGACGCTCCCGAGACAGGGTAACCTGGGCCTTGCCCATCAAATTGGTGATGGGGGATCGCAATTCGTGGGCTAAGTCATCCGAGAACTGCGACAGCTGCTGAATACCGCTGTCGAGTCGGTGCAGCATGAAGTTGATGCCATGGGCCAATTCACTGAGCTCTTGAGGCATTTTGACCTCAGAGAGTCGATGGCTGAGGTCTTGAGCAGAGATCATGGCGGCGACCTTCCGGAACTCTCTCAGGGGAGCAAGTCCTCGTTGCACAACGGCCCAGGCACTTATTCCAATGAGTATCAGTAAAAGAGGCAGAGCAATAATCGTCGATCGAAGATACGCGCTGAGCAGCGCTTCATCGTTCGCACAATCCATCGACAGCAATACGGGAACGCTCACACCGTTCTTTAATCGGATGAGCTTGGATGCGGTAAGGAAGTGTCGACCCTCACCATCGGAATTGGTGGAGTATGAAATCTTGTCAACGGCAGCAGTCGCAGCTTTCAACTCAATCTGCGGATCCGACAAACCAGACCCGAATTTCAGTAAGGGTGTCCTGAGGTTTGTCAGGTCATAGATGGCCAGGTTCAGATTGTCATGCCCCATGACTTGATCCAGCAACGAGTGCGGTGTCGAGTTTACGTCAGCCGTGTCCTCGTATAGTGAGAGGCTGTGCTCAACTTGCTGCATTTTATTGTACAGGCTATTTTTCGCCAGCTTATCCAGCTCATGCGTCAGGGCGAAAAAGGCCAGGATAGCCAGAAACACCACCAACAATGCTCCCAGAATACTTACCGTCAAACCTAGTCGCATTGACAGGCTGACCGGCTTCATTCGCGTGCCTCCAATACGTAACCAACACCGCGAAGGGTGTGGATCAATTTGTTATCGAAGGGGTCGTCTATTTTGGCCCTCAACCTACGGATTGAAACCTCGACAACGTTGGTGTCGCAGTCAAAATTCATGTCCCAGACCAATGAAATGATTTGGGTACGGGAAAGCACTTCTCCAGTGTGACGCATCAGCAGGTGCAGAAGCGCAAACTCCTTGGTCGTCAGGTCTATGCGCTGATCTCCACGAAAAGCACGGTGGCGTCCTTGGTCGAGCTCCAGATCGGCTACCTTGAGTACCTGCGGGACAGGAATGTGCTCACTGCGACGCATAAGGGTTCGTACCCGTGCCAGTAGCTCAGGAAACTCAAACGGCTTGACCAGATAGTCATCGGCGCCTAAATCTAGTCCGCGGATTTTGTCCGCCAGGCGCCCTCGGGCCGTCAACATCATGACCCGGGCATTACTGCTTTGGCGCAGACGTTCAAGAACACCCCAACCATCAAGTTCTGGAAGATTAACGTCAAGTATCACCAAGTCATAGACATGTTGACGCGACAGATGAAGTCCATCCGCGCCAGTTATTGCACGGTCAACGACATAGCCACTTTCAGTCAGCCCCTGATGCAAGTATTCGGCAGTTTTAGGCTCGTCCTCAATTACAAGGATTCGCATGATATGTCACCATTTTAATAGGATAATTAATATTAGTTAATTAAAAAAGTTAGTATTTATAAGGGTTTCCGACCGAAACAATACGACTTTGAAACTGTTAAGCTGTTTTTGCGTCTCAACGTCCGTTTGCTCGGTAATGATCATCACCCTAAAGCCTATAGCTGCTACAGGGTCAAGCCAAAGCTCCGCTCTTGAGCCATCAAGCCAGCGTCTTGCGACAACGTGTCGCACAAAACACTCTTGAATTTAGCTATAAATGACAACGCGCATGGTTTTCGAGCTTCGGCAAGTGCTGTTCGGAAGATATTGGTTGGTATTTGTTTCGTCATGTTGCCGACCTTGTGCATCTATTTTTTAACACCTCATATGCTAATGCAAAAAATACAGCCAGATCGGTTGATAACGTATTTGTAATTTTTCAGTCACCTTGCTGATAAGTGGAAAACTCTACCATTTGTGCATAGAAAATATTGGCTTTAAAGGAACTATGAAATTGCGGCGGCATATAAAATTAACTGCACCCTTTAGCATAAAAAAAGCCTTACTGATTGTAGGCTTCAGTTTTATGCTCTCACTGGCAGGCCCCAGTTTTGCCGCAGTTTCGTCTTCGCAGACGCTAACCATCGATCAAGCACTGGAAACGGCTTTTGCCAACAATCCCGATCTGGCTGCAGCACAGTGGGAAATTGGTATCGCTCAAGGAGATCGACAGCAAGCGGGCTTGATTCCTAATCCCGAACTGTCCTGGGAGGCTGAAGATACTCGACGAAATTCACGGACTACGACGGTAATGATCAACCAGCCGATTGAGCTGGGTGGCAAGCGTGGGGCCAGGATAGATGTTGCCAGCCGAGCTCAGGATGCAGCTGGGATTGAATTGGAGCGCAAGCGTAATGTTTTGCGTGCCGATGTCATTCAGGCGTTTTACAACTCATCAACGGCCCAGCAAAGGTTGCTCTTGGCACGTCAATCCCTTGAGCTCGCCGAGCGTGGTTTGCGTGTCGCTCAAGGTCGTATCAAAAGTGGCAAATCTTCACCTGTTGAGGGCACACGAGCTGAAGTCCAGTTGTCGGAGGTGCGCCTAGAGTTGAGACGGGCCGAGCGGGATGAGGCCAGTGCCTATCAGCAGCTCGCTCAGGTAATGGGGGCACCATTGCCTGCGTTCGTGTCTGTGGGGGAAACCGGTCAATCGATGCCAGATGTGCCGAAACTCTCGCTGTTGATTAACCGCATCGGCGAGACCGCAGAGCTACGGTTGGCAAAGCTTCAAATCGACCAGCGAGAAGCATCCCTTAGTTTGGAGAAAGCTCAGCGTATTCCAGACCTCACCGTGAGTGTAGGTAGCCAATACGATGAACGGGAACGGGAGCGGGTCAATGTCGTGGGGCTGTCGATGCCTATACCGTTATTCAACCGTAACCAGGGCAATGTACTGGCAGCTGCTCGCCGTACCGATCAAGCCCGCGACCTTCGCAATGCCAGTGAGTTACGCCTGCGCACAGAAATTCAAACCACTCTGGATCAGTGGATGACGGCAAACACTGAAGTCGCCTCGTTCAATCAGACCATCCTGCCTGCCGCACAAAATGCAGTCGACACCGCTACGCGGGGGTTTGAAATGGGCAAGTTCAATTTCCTGGACGTGCTCGATGCTCAGCGCACCTTGATCAGCGCACGCACTCAATATATCCAGGCCATTGCTGAGGCGACAGACGCCTGGGTGCGCATTGAGCGAATTTTTGGTGATGTCGACCAGCTTTATCGTACCCCTTGAATTTTCAAATAACTTTTTTTCACCGTTGCTCGGTGTTGCAGTGCCACGGTATTTCGTGGCTGCCAACCGAGTTGCGCAGGGAGTCTCCATGGATAAAAAACAAATCCTTGTCACCGCACTGACCCTGACGGTGGGCATAGGAATCGGTTCCCTCTGGATGGGTAGCTCCTCGGCACCGTCCAGTGAGGCTCAGGCGCAAGAAGAACAGGGCCACGACGGTCACGACGAACACGGCAACGAGGGTGCCTCAAAGGAGTCAGCTGAGGGCGAGCATGCCGAAGGCGAGGAGGAAGAAGGTCATCTGACACTGAGCGACGAGCAGATCAACTCGGCTGGTATTCAGTTGGTCGAAGCCAAGGCACAGAGCATCAGCCTTTCATTGCCCTTTCCTGGAGAAATTCGTTTCGACGAAGACCGCACAACGCATGTTGTGCCCCGGGTACCCGGTGTCGTCGAGTCGGTACATGTCAATCTGGGTCAGCAGGTTAAAAAAGGCCAGTTACTGGCCGTCATCGCCAGCCAACAAATTTCTGACCAGCGCAGTGAGCAAGCTGCTGCGCAACGCCGTCTTGAGTTAGCGCGTACCACCTACGAACGTGAGCGCCAGTTATGGCAGGACAAAATCTCCGCCGAACAGGATTTTCTTCAGGCTCGTCAGGCATTACAAGAGGCCGAAATCGCTCTCAGCAATGCTCGCCAAAAAATCAGTGTACTCAGTGGTAGCTCGGTGGCCAGCGGCGGTAATCGGTATGAATTACGTGCGCCATTCGACGGCGTCGTGGTCGAAAAGCATCTGGGTCTCGGTGAGGTCGTCAGTGAAACCACTAACGCGTTTACGCTCTCTGACTTATCACGCGTTTGGGTGACCTTTGGTGTCTCTCCCAAAGATTTGAGCAAGGTAGTGGTTGGTAAGTCTGTCACGGTCAGTGCAACAGAGCTGAACGCCGAAGTCACTGGAACCGTGGCTTACGTCGGAAGCTTGTTGGGTGAGCAGACCCGCACTGCAACAGTCCGGGTGACCTTGACCAACCCAAACGGTGCCTGGCGTCCGGGGTTGTTCGTGACCGTGCTGGTTGAGACCGATACCCGACAGACGAGAATCGCGGTGCCAGAAATCGCCATCCAGACGGTCGAGGACAAACCAACCGTTTTCGTTCGAACCGATGACGGATTTCAGGCGAAGCCGGTGGAGGTGGGTAGCCGTGCGGCGGGTTTGGTCGAAATCACAGGGGGCTTGGAGCCCGGTGTTCAAGTTGCTGCTGCCGGTAGCTTTATTCTGAAATCAGAACTGGGTAAAGCCTCGGCTGAACACGCCCACTGATCCGCCACTTCCACGAGAAGGTTCTCATGTTCGAACGCCTGATCCAATTTGCCATTGAGCAGCGCATTATTGTGCTGCTCGCGGTTTTCCTCATGGCCGGCCTTGGCATAGCCAGCTACCAAAAGCTTCCGATCGACGCCGTACCCGACATTACCAACGTCCAGGTACAGATCAATACTGGCGCCGCAGGTTTCTCGCCACTAGAAACCGAGCAGCGCATCACTTTCCCCATCGAAACCGCGATGGCTGGCTTGCCCGCTCTTGAGCAGACACGTTCCCTCTCACGCTCCGGCCTATCGCAAGTCACGGTGATCTTCAAAGAAGGCACCGACCTCTTCTTTGCCCGGCAATTAGTCAACGAGCGTTTGCAAGTAGCCAAGGAGCAACTTCCCGAGGGTGTGGAAGCGGTCATGGGGCCGATCTCTACCGGTCTGGGTGAGATTTTCCTGTGGACGGTCGAAGCCGAGGAAGGTGCAGTCAAGGAGGATGGCACTCCATATACGCCGACCGACCTGAGGGTGATCCAGGATTGGATCATCAAACCCCAGTTGCGCAATGTTCCGGGAGTCGCAGAAATCAACACCATTGGCGGCTTCGCCAAGGAGTATCAGATTGCTCCCGATCCGAAACGTTTAGCGGCTTACAAACTGACACTGACCGACCTTGTGACAGCGCTGGAGCGGAACAACGCCAACGTCGGTGCTGGCTACATTGAACACAACGGCGAACAACTGCTGATTCGTGCGCCTGGCCAAGTGGCGACTACCGACGACATCGCCAACATTGTGATGGCCAACGTCGATGGCACGCCAATCCGCATAAAAAACGTCGCGACCGTGGATATTGGGCGTGAGTTGCGCACTGGCGCGGCTACCGAAAACGGTCGTGAAGTTGTACTTGGCACGGTCTTCATGCTGATTGGCGAAAACAGTCGAACCGTGTCTCAGGCCGTTGCCGCTAAACTGGAGCAAATCAACCGCTCACTGCCAAAAGGTGTGGTGGCGGTCACCGTCTATGACCGTACCAATTTGGTGGACAAAGCAATTGCCACGGTTAAGAAGAACCTGATTGAAGGTGCGATCCTGGTGATCGCGATTCTGTTTCTGTTCCTTGGCAATATTCGCGCCGCGCTGATCACAGCCATGGTCATTCCACTGGCCATGCTCTTCACCTTCACCGGTATGTTCACCAACAAGGTCAGCGCTAACCTGATGAGTCTAGGGGCGTTGGACTTTGGCATCATCGTCGATGGTGCGGTAGTTATTGTCGAGAACGCCATCCGGCGTCTGGCCCATGCGCAACAACATCATGGGCGAATCCTCACTCGCTCAGAACGCTTTCACGAGGTCTTTGCAGCAGCCAAGGAAGCCCGACGACCGCTGATTTTTGGTCAGTTGATTATCATGGTCGTGTACTTGCCGATTTTTGCACTCACCGGCGTCGAAGGGAAAATGTTCCACCCAATGGCGTTTACCGTCGTGATCGCTTTGTTGGGTGCTATGCTGCTGTCCGTTACTTTTGTTCCTGCGGCGATTGCCATGTTCGTGACTGGCAAGGTTAAGGAAGAAGAGAACGCGGTCATGCGAGGGGCGCGCCGAGTCTATGCCCCCGCGCTTGCCTGGGTCATGGGGCATCGGTCTCTGGCATTCGCCATGGCACTCGGCGTTATCGCTGTGTGCGGTGTCGTCGCCAGTCGAATGGGTAGTGAGTTTGTGCCGAGCCTTAGCGAAGGGGATTTGGCCCTGCAAGCATTGCGTGTACCGGGCACCAGCCTGACACAATCGGTAGAAATGCAGCAGAGTCTCGAAAAACTTGTACTGACAAAGGTGCCTGAAGTTGAACGGATGTTTGCTCGTACAGGTACCGCAGAGATCGCTTCTGATCCAATGCCGCCCAACATCTCTGATAGCTACGTAATGCTCAAGCCCAAGGATCAATGGCCTGATCCCAATAAATCCCGAGAAGCTTTGATAGCCGATATCCAAAAAGCTACGTCCGCTATGCCCGGTAGCAACTATGAGCTTTCCCAGCCCATTCAATTACGTTTTAACGAGTTGATTTCAGGCGTACGTAGTGATGTGGCGGTCAAGGTCTTTGGCGATGACATGGCTGTGCTGAATAGCACCGCTGCCAAAATTGCCTCGTCCATGCAAAAGGTCGATGGTGCTTCCGAAGTCAAAGTTGAGCAGACAACGGGGCTGCCGGTGCTGACCATCAACATCGATCGTGACAAAGCCGCACGTTACGGTTTGAATGTTGGCGACGTACAAGACACCATTGCGGTGGCGGTGGGTGGCCGCCAGGCCGGCACTATGTACGAAGGAGACCGTCGCTTCGATATGGTGGTGCGTTTATCCGACGCCATGCGCAAAGACCTCGAGGAATTGGCCACGCTGCTGATTCCGGTGCCGGCGCTGCTTAACGGCAACGCCGATCAGATCGCTTTCATTGCGCTCTCAGAGGTGGCAACCCTGGATCTGGTGCTGGGGCCGAACCAGGTCAGTCGTGAAAACGGTAAGCGTCTGGTAATTGTGAGCGCCAACGTGCGTGGACGGGATATCGGCTCATTTGTACAGGAAGCCAGCAGCGTCATTGATCAGCAGGTGCAAATCCCGGCCGGCTACTGGATAAACTGGGGTGGGCAGTTCGAGCAACTCCAATCAGCCGCCAAACGCTTACAGATTGTCGTCCCGGTAGCCCTGCTCCTTGTATTCGCCCTACTGTTTATGATGTTCAACAATCTTAAGGATGGCCTTTTGGTATTCACGGGGATTCCCTTTGCGTTAACGGGCGGAGTGATGGCTTTGTGGCTGCGCGATATCCCGCTGTCGATTTCAGCGGGAGTTGGTTTCATCGCGTTATCGGGGGTGGCGGTGCTGAACGGTCTCGTGATGATTGCGTTCATCCGCAATCTTCGAGAGGAGGGATATTCGTTGAGTTCCGCGATCAATGAAGGGGCACTTACACGGTTACGCCCAGTGTTAATGACAGCACTGGTAGCCTCCCTGGGCTTTATTCCCATGGCACTCGCTACTGGAACCGGGGCGGAAGTCCAGCGGCCATTAGCTACCGTTGTGATCGGAGGTATCCTGTCTTCAACTGCGTTGACCCTACTGATACTGCCTGCGCTGTATCACTGGGCACACCGTCGAGATGAGGATGAAGCAGAGGAAGACAAAAAAGCAACCGTATAGCTCTTTGATTTCAAAGCCCACTACGAGTTTCGGTAGTGGGCTTTTTTACGAGAGTTAAATTACGAATATGTAATCTCGACGCCACCGTGGTGATAGGTTCGGATTGATACCCTAATAGCGTTATCTATATGAGGTGTCAGAATGAATTTTACTCAAATATGTGCTCTTGCAGGTGCTTTAGTCTTTTCTTCGGTTGCGTTGGCGGAGGGTGGCGGAGATAGAACCTTCGAAAAAATGATGGCGGCGAATGACTTGGCAATGGAGAAATATTTAGCCAGAGAAGGGAGGAGTGCCCCAGTGGTGTCAAGTGATGCAAAAAATGAGACGGCAAAAGAAATGTAGTGATGCACGTTGGGAAGAACCCGTCTCCAGATTGCTGGTGGCGGGTTTTTTTATGGATAGCTAGCTTACATACTTGTAATTTTCGTGCCACGCCGTCGCAATGTTTAGGTTGATATTCTCGTAACTGTTATTAGATGAGGTACAGAATATGAAATTTATGAGCATCTTCGCTGTAGTCGGAGGTTTAGTTATTTCCTCAAACTTGCTTGCTGAGGGTGGGGGAGATAAAACATTTGAGAAAATGATGGCTGCCAATACTAAAGCTATGGAGCAGTACGCGATCAGCCAGGGAAAGAGCGCTCCTGTGCCGAGGCCATACGAATACGGGATGAAGGTGGATGTGGTGAAGGTGATCAGTGTGGTGCGCCCTGCGAAAGTCTGCGCAGTAGTGCCCGCCGCAATGACTTATGAAGATTCCGAAGGACAGCTCAATACGATCACTTACACGGTCGCTGGAGACTGTCGCAAACGAGGCGGTTAATAGCTGCGTTGCTATCGTACGAATCATTAACGCGCGACCAACTTCGTTATTTAAGGGTGTCGGGCGTTTTTTATTTGCTCAAGTTTCGACAGGCCAAAAAAAGACGTCCCGGAGGACGTCTTAAAAATTCACCTTTTCCAAAGGAGCAAAGGAGCTTCCAAAGGTGAACGGATGTTACAACTGAACAGCATTGAGTTCAGACTTTCACAGACTAGCTACTTGTCTATAGAATCCCAGCCAGATGCGCTAGCTAGAACTCTATCAACTCACGGTAAGTATAAAAAACGCAACCTAACATGAAGGTGATTGAAAAATGACATTTCTGTAACTTTTCGGAGGAGCGGGACGCTCGCAACACGAGTCGCCCCGTTCGATATCACAGGATCGCTAATGGATACTCAACGATCACACGTACTTCATCCAGGTCAGACTCAAACGCGGTTGCACGAGTGTTCATTTGACGCAGGCGGAAAGACATGTCTTTCAAGGAACCTGTCTGAACGACGTATTTTACTTCGATGTCGCGCTCCCAACGTTTCTGTTCAGTCAACGGGTTCCCCTCAGCATCACGTCGCATGTAGGTTGCGTTAGCGTTTGAGTAATCAGCGTCAGTGCCGCGACCGTAGCGTGTCATAAACGTCAAGCCAGGCACGCCATAGGAACTCATGTCGAGGTCGTAACGAACCATCCATGAGCGTTCTTTCGGCGAGTTGAAGTCGCTATACTGGATTGAGTTGTCAAGAAAGATGGAATCCGATTGACGCAGATAGTCGAAGTCGTCGTTACCATTATTTCGTTGGTGAGACAGTGCGACAGAGTGTGCGCCATACTTCACGCCGACTTTAGCACTCCAAATATTGTTGTTGAACTCACCCAGCAGTTTTTTGCCTTCGTCGACGGCTTTGTAGTAGTTCGCACCGCCGAATACGGAGAGTTCATCCGACAGCGAGTAGTTCAATCCCGTGCCGGCATAATATTGATTCCATGCGTCTTTGAGACGGCTGGAATAGAGGCTTACAATCACGTTCTTGTTCAGATTGTAGTCACCGCCAAAGTAACCGACCCACGGCGAGTTAACAGGCCCGGCATAGAATGTCGCGAAGTTATCGCGCATATTGCTGGAAGTTGGCTGGCTCATGGCGTGCAAGCGACCGCCCTGAACGGTCAATCCGTCAATGCTGGTGTTGGTCGCCGTTACACCAGTGAAGCTTTCTGGCAGAAGTCTGGAGTCACCCGCGGCAACAACTGGGTTAGATGGGAATACGTCGCCGACCTTTACTACAGTGTCAAAGGCGCGAACTTTTGCCGCGCCACCAACTTTGGTGTATTCGTCACTAGCCTGCCCTTCACTATTGACGGGGAGTACATCGAACGAACTACGGCCGCCATTACGGCCGTCACCCGTGTCGAGTTTCAACCCTAACATAGCGAACGCGTCGACGCCCACACCCACAGTGCCTTGTGTAAATCCAGACTCAAATTTACTGATAATGGCGTGCGCCCATGCTTCGGAATAACCGTTGCCTGTCGCGCTTGATTGACCGTTGCGATTATCGCGGTTGAAGTAGAAATTTCGGTTGAGCACAGTTAGGCTGCTATCTTCTATAAAGCCCCCAGATTTTTCCTCAGCAAAAACCATGGATGGCCCGGTACTCACAACCACTGCCAACGCGGCCATCGAAAATTTTGTGTTGTTATTCATCCATCACTCCTTAGGTTCGGCAGAACGAGAACGTTCATCGGCTTAATTTTATTTTCTACAGGAAGTGAATTGCCCTCCCATACGGTTGCCGATTTATATCGTGGCAATCTGGAGATAACGGGGACATGATCAGATGATTACAATTTCGTAATGTTCAACCGCTTTTAATTGACTTGCGTAGCATGCACCCAGCCGATACGTGGATGCCGTAGTGGCTTGTCTCGAAAAAAACAAGTTGCCTTTTGACGACCGCCTGCTGTCAGGCAAGGCACCGCGACGAGTCATGGCCGGGCTATGGCGAGGAGTCGCAACGCAGCATGGCGGCGACAGGCAGTCGTCAAGAGGCAACTTATTTGCGAGACAGGACACTGGTGCTAATCGCGCATCAGCGGCCAGGCGGCAATAAGACCCCGGCCTATGAACACAAGAATTAGAAACCACAGGAGCAATACATGTACAAATCCAGCTTGGCGTTTGCCGTGGCCTCCGGGGTATTGGCCCAGCAAGCCGGCGCTGCCGGCTTTATTGAAGACAGTAAAGCCGCGCTCAGTTCCCGAACCATGTATTTTAACGCCGACAACCGTGAAGGCGGTGCTGACCAGCGCGAATCGGCCCAGGGCTTTAAGCTCGATTACGTGTCCGGCTTTACGCCAGGTACCATAGGTTTCGGTTTCGACGCTCAAGCGTTGTGGGGTATTCACCTCGATGGCGGAAAGGGGCACCACCCGGACAGCAACACCTTCTTCCCAAGTGACACCGATGGTTCGGCGGTAGATGAGTGGAGCCGTGTCGGCGGCAACGTCAAGGCACGCATCTCCAAAACTGAAGGTCACCTTGGCAGTGCCCTCGCGCCAAACCTACCGATCCTGATCGCGAACGACGGTCGCCTGCTGCCGCAAACCTTTGATGGTGGCATCGTCACCTCCAAGGAAATCGACAACCTGACCATTACTGCCGGCCAGCTGGAACACGCCTATGGTCGTGCTTCGAGCAACCGCACCGGCCTTGCCGTTTCCGGTGGTACCCAGGACAGCAACCAGTTCCGTTTTGGCGGTGTAGACTGGAAGGTCACCAAAGACCTGACCCTTCAGTACTACTACTCGAACCTGGAAAACTACTACACGCAAAATTTCCTGGGCCTGGTTCACGTCTTCCCCATCGGCACTGACCAATCGTTCAAGACCGACCTGCGCTACTTCGACAGCCGTTCCGATGGTAAGAACGGCCAAGCCGGTTATGCCTTCGACAACAATGGTGGTTTTGCCACGGACACTGGCGAGGTCGCCAACAAGACCTGGAGCGCCATGTTCACCTACACCCTGGTTGGTCACGCGTTCTTGCTGGGCCACCAGCAAGTTGGCGACGATGGAGGTTTTGTCTGGCTTAACCAGGGTAGCGTACGCGACAGTAACAACCGCCCTGAAGGCGCCGGTGGTTCTAGCTTCTACCTTTTCACCGACAGCATGGTCAACCAGTTCGCCCGCGCTGGTGAGAACACCACTTTCGGCCAGTACTCCTATGACTTCGCCCGCCTCGGCGTGCCAGGCTTGAAAGCGTCGATCGCCTATCTGAGCGGCGACGACATCAAGAACAAGAGTGGCAACGGCGATTACTCTGAGTGGGAACGCGACATGCGTGTCGACTACTTATTCCAAACAGGTGTGCTCAAAGGCTTCGGGGCCACTGTGCGTCACGGTACTTACCGTGGCAGCGGTGAAAGCATTGCCGACCAAGACCAGACTCGCCTAATTTTCAACTACACGTATAGTTTCCTGTAATCACGCGTAAAAAAGTGCTCGATGAGACCTTTTTATTGTGAGTTGGTTTTTATCCCGGGCGGCCGCGAAGACTGAGCGCAACACCTCACCCTCCGGTAAGGTGCCGCCCTGTCCTATACAGGGGAGGATGCAGAAAACGGAGATTTTGTACACTAAACCCGTGTGATGGCTGTAAGCAGCAACGTGCATAGGCTGCGTATAGTTTCCCTCATGGTCATGTTGAACAGTATGGCAGGGCTGCAGGGCGAGCGAGTCTCGCCCCCGGACATTTTCTCCGGCAAGCTCCTAACTACGAAACACCCGCTGAAAGATTGAACCAATGCTGTTGCATCGACCGGTTGAATCCCAAGCCGTTAGCTGTCTGTCATGAAGAGTCAATCCGGCGTCATCAGCACCGCAAGCGCCACGCTGTTCGACCCACAGCGTCAACTCCATGTTTACGGCTTCGAGGGCCAATTGGTTCTGATTGATCCTGAGCAGTAGGGAAGGGAGCAGGACTGCGTTCGACATGGTGATTCCTCCGTGGAAGAGCTCAGCGTACCAGTGGGTGAGTTTTAGAAACACAATTCTCGAACCCTTAAACGACTTTAGCCAGCGCCAGTGGCCGGTCGTGCCCCTCATCGGAAACCGATGTTCCATCCTTGCTATGGTGGCTAACAGCCGCTAATAGTTAAGGGGAATTGGAGAGGGCTTGAAGATGATTTCGAGATTTGTTGTTGTCCCTGCAATACCAACAGAAACGGGATCAATGCGTAACGGAGCACGCTTCTACTGCAAGACTGCACCCATAGGTTTCAACATCTATGACAACGAAGAGAAGCTACGACTGACGGCTACCTACCAAGCTCGAGAAGAAGCCGAAAATGAGTGTCAGCGACTGAATCAAGAATGCCTTGAAAACATCCTTTCCGAACGCGAGTCCATGACTGCGCTCTAGGCATTAGCAGTTCTACAAAACATCAGCGCTTGGCGTTCCGACTCGAGTGGATCATAGGCTCAGGGACGCACGACCTACACTATTCTGACGTGGATGCTCTGCATTCAGAATCGAACAGACGGCGTCTGCCTCTCCCCTGATCTTGAACACCCCATGCTTGCTAGCTGAGCCTCCCTCGACGAGATCTACAATCCGATATTGCTTAACGCCATCGTCCAGTCTGGTGGTCTCGATCACCTTGAATCTTGGTTGCATGGTGCGTTCCCTGCTAAAGAATGGTGTTCTAGGAGTACCGGTATGACTCCATAATTCCAACATTTATGCTGGACTGAGCTGCGACAATTTATGACAGGGCGCTGTGATCCTCTGCTTGAGAGCAGAGACCTCTCGGGAGCTGGGAAGGAAGGTTGTGTTCAAATCATTCTGTGTGCGAGTCATAGCATGCCTAGAGCTAAGCTGAGGGGTGACCTAAATGGGAAGTCGCTCCTTCGGCCCAATGGGCTCGGCTGACCTAATCAGCCGAGCATCTCCTTGATGATGGATGCAACGTTCCTAGCATCGTCGATCCCTCGGTGATAGGTACCCAGCCAAACCAAGCCCAACGACTCTACCGTTTGCTTAAGTGATTTCGGTCGATCGTCATATAAGCCGGCATGCCATTTCCTGGCATTGAAATGTGGCAAGCCTTCGAGCAGGGAAGGGCACCCAGCTAAACCAGCATCACGCTCAAGCTGTCTTGCATCATAGTCACCCCATGACACCCAGGCTGCATTTGGATAACACGCAGCGAACGGTCGTAGCTCTTCGCCAACCTCTCGATAGGTTCGGGCACCGTCCACGTCTGCTTGTTGAATGGACGTAAGCTTTCTGCAGAAATCGGTGAGGGTGGGATTGATCAGAGGCCGGACGAATCGCTGGAATTCATCGACGATCTCAAGTGACTCCAAATCAATCATCACCAGGCCAATCTCAATCGTTTCCATCTGATCGGGAACGACTGCGAGCGGCCTTGGCGATTCCGACTCATCAATCTCATCACAGGTTGCCTCAAGGTCTACGCAATAGAGGTAGCGGTATGGCGCGAGGAGGTTTTGGATCGCTTGAAGGTGAAGAAGCTTTGCTTGAATGCTCATGGCATGGATGCCCTAATTTTGATCTGTCCAAGGTTCATCGACACATGCACACAGCCTCATTCTGAAGACATTGGTAAGGGGCGTGTTTCTTTTACTCCGGCGCAGATGCTACAGATCACATCATCACAAGCGTTGGAGATCACCATTCATTCGGTACAGTGGCCGCTGGCTTCAAACCGGGATAATCATCAAGTGCAAGATTAGGCTCTCCTTTCCCCGTCTGCAGACGCTCTGGGTTACGTACTACTCCGGCTTCAGCATCGGCTCGCATCTGATCAAGCTCTTTGTCAAAAGCCTTATCCTGGACTGTGCGTTTACTAACGTAGGGCTTCCGCTCAGGGTCTCGCTGCGCTGCATAAGTCGTTAGCGCGTCCGGATCGTCCAGTAGCTTTTGTTGAACCTGAGATTCGAGCATCGCACGAAGCGAGTCTTTGTCAGGACGGTTTAGCATTTTCATACTCCTTTCGGTCGCCCAGATCCTCCAGCAAATGGTCGGGCAAAATGGGGCAGTGGTAAGAACAGATTCGATCAATAGGTTTTTGGGTGCTGAAGACACGGATGGCTCCGGGCACGCTCTATAGTCGACTATAAAGTCTTTTTGAATCCAGCAGCCAGCGAAGCCAGAGTCCTTTGTTCTGGGAAGCTAAAACGATGATGCCTGTCGTTCCTTCGGGCTTAAGCCCGGCTCGACGTCCTCACGTCATTTGGCCTACCCACGACGCCCAAACCCACTGCTGAATTTTCTTAGGAAAACGCAGACTCGATAAATGCCTCTAGCGCTTTATCTTCCAGTATCTCAATAGAGAAGTGCCCGAATCGTTTGGGCAACCAAATGATGCGTGCCCCAGACGGGGATTGCAGGTTCGCACGAGCCAATGGCTTTCCATTTTCGTCTTCTGGCTGAACACCTGCGGCCATCAATTCGTCATAGGCTTTCTCGATGTCCGGTGTCGAGTAGCAGTGGCGGTAAATCATCCCTTCACCCGACGTATCCAATAGCTCTTTCAGGTTCCCCGCCAACGGCTGTACCAACATGAAGCGCTCTTGGCCCATCAACGCAATCGCGTAGCGCACATGCAGACCACCTCGTTCCCAGACGAGCGTTTTAGAGATCCTGGCGTTAAATATCTGCGCGTAGTAAGCACAGGCTTCGTCGAGATTCTTGACCAGTACATCTACGTGACTGAATTTCAGATCCATTTGCAGTCCTCCTGTTGAAACGGCGTCCATGATAAACACGACATAACGTTTTCCTCGTTGCTTCGCTGATCGAACACGTTTATCCAAAGTCGTAGTGAAATACCAAAGCGACGCTGATAATGTCTTGGCTACGTTCGTCAAACCATTAAGGGATGGAGGCGAAAATAGAAGCCCTGGAGCCGCGAACCTCCGGGGCTTTGTTTTTCTAGCCGGCAATCACGTAGGCAATCAACATATAGCTTCACAGCGGGCTGACGTGACTGGCTCCGACAGCGTGTTTATCGGGCCATAGCTGTAGGCAACAAACTCGACCAGTTCAACCTCTTCGTGTTGTCGCCTTTGATCGTCCCGCGTGTGCCGAGGAAGCCATCTCAATCCTTTTCTGACGCCACGCGGCCTTGCTGGTGAGGCGTCTGGACAAGTCCAACGAGAAAGGCATTGCCGACCATGCCAAGCGGTAGGTCTTGTGGGCGAAGGTGTGGATGTGATTTTTTGCGTTCCAATCATCGCGGCCCATCGTCCAGCTGTGTTTTGATTTAAGCAGTAGAGGCCATTCGGAATATCAACGTGATTGAACGGAGTTTTAGAATTCGATTTTCCGAGATCGAAACCACTGTGCCTACGGCACCAGGGCTTTATGAGATCGTGACTGATGAAGGCGGGCTGCTGAAGGTGGGTATCAGCGGCAACCTGCGCAGACGACTGTCTCAGCACAGGCAATCCCGGCAGTCTCGTCTCAAGCTTAAGGAAGGAGGGGATTGGAGCAACCCGAGTGACGTGATGAGCAAGCAGTCGATACTAGCGAAGCATTTGTTCTTCTATTCACCAGCCACTGGCTTCGATTTGAAAACAGAAGCTGGTAGGCAGGCCTTTCTAGAGCAGCGGTGTCATATCCTGGTGAAAGTAACTTCGACTCGGGAGGAGGCTCGCGAGTTGGAACGGGACATGGAGCAGAGCGCTACATATCGTTTCATGGGTATAACCAACAGTTTCCTGTCGTGCTGACTCCCATCCCTGTTCAGCTTTCAGTTACGCCAAATATGTTTCGCGGGCGGAGGCGACTGCTGGTTCGGGCTTATCTGGCCTGGCTCAGCCAGTAATGAAAACATCGTTAATCTACAGCGGTATTGATCATAATCTGATCTTACGAAAAAAATATTTCTCTTCTACGTTAAAGCCTGCCCTCGACCCGTCCGATTAGATGTTTAAGAACATTAGTGATGGTGACATTTATGAGTGAAGATAGGGCGCAACCAGCAGTGTTTTTTGCAGAACGCGAATTCATCTGTTGGCGTGGACGGGAATATGACGAACTGTATTCGTGCCAGGTATCCAGACAGGGAGATCACTACGTCAGGGTAAATTTAGACATCATGCCTATTAGGTTCGTCGACGCCGTAGCAGAGGATATCGCACGCTGTCTTTACGATGCTGTGCTCATTACCGTAGGAAATCTCGCAGGGTTTGTGCCAACGCCAGCAGATCGCGAATGTATGTTTGAGAGGACATATCGTAAAAGAGTGTCCGGAGAGTGGAGTTACTGCGCCAATGGCAGGTTTAACTGCCACGAGACAGAAGATGAAATCTATGTTGTTGAGCTCGCGATGGAGGAGAGCGACAAAACTGAGCGGGTGAGGGTCTACACGGTTGAGGACGGTGGAGTAGAGCTTGTTTTCGATTTCATGTGCTATTCGTTCAGCATGCACGACGCAGTGTGGCTTTCTAACGCTTTGATGGAGGCCATGGGACGTGAGCCTTTGGATACCTTGGAGACAACAAGTAAAAGTTGCAGGCCGATGGCTGGTTTCTATCCTGCTGAACTCTGTTTGAATGGTAGGTAGTCCGCTAGGATCCTAGCTAGGCAACCCATGCGCTGTTGCGGCTTGACCTGGTGATTACACGGTGTGGTCGATCTGGTTGAAATTCCTGCGCGCACCGCCTGCATACCTAATGGAAGTTAGGAAGGAGATCGAGTGCAATCTAGGCCGGTAAGCTTGATGCATCCTTCAGGATTTGTAGCTCACTGTAGTGGAGAGTGCTTCCGCCATGATGCGTTTGCCGAGTGACATGCCCCTTAGTGCCAAACTTCGCGGCAGTGAGAGGAGAGGTTGTATTCAAAGTGCTCTGCGCTCGAGTCGTCGCTTGAACAACGTTTCGGACGTTATCGATACGTCAATGATATGTCCCTTGCCGCTTTCAAAACACCTTCTCCGAGCACGTCTTTGCATCTCTAGTAGCAGTAACGAAAATATTTCTGATTAAATCATCTTTATTTGCGGTTTCTGCAGCGAGTTGATCTCTCTCGACGAGTCACGGCTAAACGCGGCGAAAGTATGGCAAAACGCGGCGTTTCGGGTTTGCTGTATAGGCACAGTTAAATCCCTCGACTAGTCTCTTGTTTTCAGCCGAGCCAAAGATTTGAGCATGAGCACATTTGAGCGTTACCACGACCTGATCAGCAACCCGAAGGCCTCGTTCTACGGGAATCCCATGTCCAACAAGCTGCTTGTCTCCACGGATGGACGCTTCCAGACCTTTTACGCCCCCTTCGACCATATCAACCGCGACGCCAAGGTCGTGATCTGTGGAATCACCCCCGGCAAACAGCAGGCGCTCAATGCGCTGGAGGAAGCGCGGAAGTCGCTACTCAACGGGGACAGCGTTGAGGTGGCCAAGGAGAAGGCGAAAAAAATTGGCAGCTTTTCAGGTGGTATGCGTCCCAACCTGGTCGCGATGCTCAACCACATTGGACTTGACGATCTGCTGGGGATTACCAACTGCTCAGACTTGTTTGGGGCCTACAGCCATCTTGCCCATTACACCTCGGCATTACGCAACCCTGTCTTCTTCGATGGTGATGACTACGGTGGCAAGCCATCCATGGTCAAGCAGCCAGCCTTGCTGAAGCAGATCGAGCTGACACTGGTCGAGGAGATCCGACAATTGGGCCCGGATTGCCTCTACGTGCCCCTTGGCGACGAGGTGTCGAAGGTGTTCACCCACCTTGAGTCGAAGGGCCTGGTAAACCCAGCTCAGGTGCTGAACGGTCTTCCACACCCATCGAATCGGAGTATTGAGCGAGTGCACTACTTCCTGGGCAAGAAAGAGCGGGCTTTGCTCTCACCGAAAACCGACGCTGACAAGATCGATGCCAATAAGGCGTCCATCCAGGCCAAGATGAAAGCCATGCGCTCGCGGTAACAGCGCAAGTACTGACGCTGATCGCGATTTCAGTCGTTCTCGCAAACCCGCTGGTAGTAAGCGGATTCGATCCCTGCAGATGATGGTCGCACCGGAGATGACCGTCCTAGAGATATGCGTGCCTTGACGCATCCAGTTGGTCATTAACAGAATGGCCGACTGCCACCTAGCTGCTGAATAGGAATGAGTCGTTTGCCATCATCAATCGTCACCCCGCCTATGTCTGAGCTCGACCCTTCGTCTGAGCTCGAGTCAGACCACGTCACATCCGAAGCTCTCTACCCGGATCCGGCCCGAGTCCCTCCATACGTTACCGCTGTAGAAGCCTCTTCCTTCGAGGGTAAACCGTTGGGCCAGGTCGAGGTTGAGATCGTGCCTATGACTGCCGACCACGTTGCCTGGTGGCATGACACGATGCAGCCCATGATCAAAGCGAGTTTTCGCACCGCTGTTGACCGAGCTGCTGATCCTGCAAAAAAGATCCGTGCTGATGTGAATTGGAATTGGAAGACTAATTTCTGGTTGCTGGACGTGCACAACCATGGGCATTTCAGTACACGTAATGCGCACCGAGCTTTTGGTCTCACGATGGTTACACGTAACGCGCTTGGCGAGCGCGTGCCCGTTGGCATGATGACCCTGGTGCCACGCTACCTGTGCAATTCAAACCAGTATGGTTCCAAGACCTATACGTGGTTCATTTCCTCTGCTCCTGAAGGCTTTTACAAGGAGTACTTCGGGGAACTGAAGCTAGAAGGGGTGGGTAAGGTGCTTTTTGACGCGGCCATCATTGCATCATATCGGGCTGGCTTAGATGGTTCGCTGCTCCTGCATGCTTCGCCGGGAGGTGGTAAGGGTTTGACAAGGCTTTACGAGAAATTGGGATTTGAGTCGATCGGCTTCAAGGTCTTGCCAATTACCCTATATCGCTGGCTAAACAGAAAGGGGTACATGCTGCTCAAAGCTGAGGGGGCAGCGAAGATCATCAAGGACAACGACTTGTATCGTCGTAAGGGCTACGTTGCTGACTGAGTGCATGGGCGATACAGAAACCCAGTATCAGATGTGCGGAGGCATTTGATTGATGCCAGACCCCTTTACGTCGGCTAGACCGCACATGCTAGGCTGAAGGAACACGGGAGAAGAATTAATGAACAGCGATGACGGCAGCATGAACCTTTTTGCCAAGGCCGTGAGCATGGTACTGGGGCGGAAATTCGACACTGGCAGTGACCTGGGTCTGGAGGAGCTCCGTGCGTTGGCGCGTGAGCTGGCGGCTAATCCTGATGCGACTGAGACCGAGCGCGTGTTGGAGGTCATGGAAGACCTCGGAGGCGGACATGAACCTGCGCTCAAGGTTACGAAGGGCGTGGCTCCCCTTGTCATTCAGCTGGATATTCCTGAGGCGCAACGGGTTCTGAAGAAAGGCCGGTCTTACGTCAGTAACAAGAAGCCTGATTTGTATCTTGGGATGTAGGCCATAGTCCTTAATGCTGGAGTTCGAGAGGTGCGTTCCCGGAACCCTTATCGGCCATTCGGGCTCAAGCACCTGCTAAATGAAAATCATGAAGTAGATCGAGTGCAAACCAGGCCGGTAAACCAATCTCCAGCCCATGTAGGTTAGATGGCGGGATCACCACTATCCCGAGCTTGAGTAGCCGGTTGAGTTGATCATTCGCTGTTGCACGTGGAAGGCCGGTGAAGGTTACGAATTCGGCGCGGGGTAGTGTGCCTTGGATTAACAGCGCTAGGAGCGCAGGCATCGTGTCTGGGCTGACGCCAGCTTTCGTCAATCGCGAGTCTGTTCTGTACGCATGGGTAACGGACTCACGAAGCTGGTGACGACTCAGAGCGGTTGTCATGTAATTTACTTCGTCATGGCAGACATCAAGCATGAAGTCGATGAAGGCTAGCTGCCTTCCGTCTGTGCGTTTTTGAGCACCCTCGAGTCCATCTTCACCAATGGGCTCATTCATAGCAGTAGCAGACTGGTACTCGCCCAGCCTACGGCCCAAGCCGCGCGAAAGCGACCACAGATGCGGGTGAAGTCCAAGCAGCGCGAAATGCTCGAACGTAAGAGCCCGAGCGAAAGCTCCGATGCCATTACGGGATGTTCGCCTATGGAGAAGCTTGTAGTGCTGACACACGGCCACGACGATGCGTCGACGCAGCTCCGGGATGTCACTGAAGGCGCGCTGATGGTGCTCAAGTACGAATTCACGCTCCAGCGATTCTGGCTCAGAAGGGTTCCCATCAATCAGGCTTGAATAATGGGCGTTGGTGATTTTCAGCAGTTCACTCAAGCATGCAGCTGTCTCTGGTGCGACCAGGCCAGCGAGGAAGGCAGTCTTCCTTACAAGCTCATCTGCTCGAGCCAGTGTCGCTGTAGGAATTGAACTGGGAGTGATGGGGTGGAGCCGGTGCTCAGTCATCTGCGCGAGTATCTGTAAAAGGGCATTGCTTCACTCATCATCCGCCGAAAGCGGAGAGTTGATGTCAACATCCATACCGCCGATCAAAGATTCGAGTCGAGCAATGAACGACGAGTCCAGAGCGATTAGACCCTCAGGGTTGCTCAGAATGTCGTCTTCCAACAGAGTCAGAAAATCACAAATATCCTGGTCATCCTTGAAGGCATCTGCGCGCTCTGATTCATTGCGAGCAAGGTACCTGGTAACAGGTGAGGGCTTTGAGTTGTTCATGGCAGTGACATTATCTACGCTTGAAGCTCTTGTCATGCTCTGGTTTCGTAAGTCGCAAAGTGGTGCCTGCTGCCGAGGGGGATGTCGCTGATTCGGGCCCTCGGCCCGGCTTGTCTGAGGTCTGTCAGAGGGACATTTAGATGCTGTTATCGATCAAGGAATATCAACCTGGCTCGCCCGCCTCTGATTGCATATGGTCTGCTTTAGGACTGCCTTCGCGCGGAACCAGACTGCATGAGCACATACACCAAGGCCTGCCTTTCGAGCACCTAGATAAGATTGCGACCCTACTGCATATGCAGCGAGGAGTGATCTCCAGATCCATTGGCTTGTCGCCCGTAACGTTGGCGCGTAGGGCGAAGACAGGGCGATTTACTACGTTAGAAAGCGACCGCTTGGTTGCACTGATAGCTGTCTTTGTGCAAGGCCTTCTCCTATTCGAAAACGATGCTGTTGCTGTTGCGCAATGGATGAACTCGCCGATTCTTGGGCTTGGATCGAAGCGACCTTTGGAGATGGTGGGGACTAGAGTAGAAACTGATGCCGTGCTCGATCTTATCGGTCGGCTGGAGCAGGGAGTTCTTGTGTGACGTTCCTCAGGCCCGGGCTTAACGCATCTCCTTATGCGCGGCTGCTCACAGACGTAAAAAACAGCGCCAATCCCTTCGGATCTGCGCGCGTGACTGAACCGGCAGACGACTGAGTGTGCGACCAGAGTCGATGCAACGGATCTGTGGCAGTGCGATCAGATTGTCTGGGATCGACCGCTCTTTTCGTCCCACGTCTCCAGAACGAATGCAGCGATGGTATGAGCCGCATGGATCGCCAGCCGAGCATGTCGTGGTTTGAGCTTGTAGGGTCGTTTTCCCGCACCGTGCGCCGAGCTGGCGTGAGTGCGCAGTGCACCAATGCCATGGACAGTCGCCACCACCCCCGTCACGATCTCCTGCAGGTCTCGCTCCTCAAGTATTGATGCGTCTAACCCCAGATCAGCCCTGACGATCTTCCAGACAGCCTGCAGATCCTGCTTGGCGGGCATGATGAGGTGGTCATGCTCTTCGATGTACACCTTGAACACCGATTCGAGGATGTTGCACGCTGCCGACACGGCCTCCCGTGGGCTCGACTCTATGTTCTTGATGGCACGCTCGAATTCAAAGTCGATGGCGCCGATATTGCGGCTCTTGATGAGCTCGGACAGCGTCTTGGTCGCTAGCCCCTCGCCCTTGGTGAGCATTCCTCCTGGGTTGTAGGTGAGTCCGGCACGCTCCAATCCATCCTTGATCCTGTTGATTTTTGCCTTCCGCTCTTTGGCTTGCTGCGGATTTATCCAGAAGCGCCCAGAGGTGTCTTCCTCATCTTCCATATACTTCTCGATAATGCGACCGACGATGGGTAGTGCATCCGCGCCGCATTCCTTGCTGATCCTGCGCAGCCACTCCTGCGCTTTGACGGCCTTGCTACCCTCCGGGGGATCGCCTGGAGCGTTGGCGTACATGAACAAGCTGTCCAAACTGGCATGAGTTTCAAAGGTTGAAACGGAGTCGGCAACTGCAGATATTAAGTATTGAGGAATAGTGTAAGTTTCCATATGTTGTCCTGACATTCCTAATGAGCATGCACTGAGTGTATCAGCGCTTCTTTTGAACTCTGGCTACTCTCTTGGCCTCGCCCATCAGCCAGTGCGCCACGCATTTCTTGTTACCCCTTCGGATACAAGGGATACCTTAAAGATACTCTCCAAATAGCCTTCGGGTATCCAATGGATATCCCTTTGATAGTTCGATGAAATTGGCTCGGCTCAATTGCTTGATAGCCCTTTGCGATCATCGAGTTTGAAGTGCTACCATCCAGTGGATTCAATATGAAAAGCTGTATTTATATACAGTCAAGTGTCGAATTTGGGTAATGTTTTACTGTCTATTCGTACAGTTATTTTCCGCCGCCAAGTGCTGTGGAAAACGCTGATCATCTCGCCATCAGTGCAGTCAACTCATCTGCTCGTGCTCCGAATGCGGTCGTGGAATTTTTATGGATAAATTGCCAGATAAGTTACCGTTTGATGCTACGAAGCTTTTCGAAGCACTCACGTATCAGCTTGTGGTCGCGCTTGAGTACTGCCACAAGCTGAAGAAGGGAAAGCGCTTGTGGGTCGAGGTTTTCGGGGATGTGACTCTGGAAGACGAGGCCCAGGTTGAGGTCAAGCTCTACGCCGATGCTTTGAGGGATGGCCACCAGAACATCTGGAACACCCTCAACAACTGGCTGAACAAGGCGTTTGACCATACGGCGTACGAAAGCCTGATATTGGTGACGAACCAGGAGTACTCGCCAAAGTCGACGCTGACCGATTGGAACAGCTGTGCCGCTGCCAATAAGCTCGCCTTGCTCACTGCGATCTACGACGGTGCCGAGCAGCGGTTTGTCGCTTCCAAGGCGAAAAAGCCTTCAGAGACCTTGGAGCTCTTACGATCCGTGATGGCTCCAGAGCTGAGGGATGATCTGCTTGAGGTGTTGGAGAGGGCGGTGTTCATCACTGGCTCGCCTTCGCTCAAAGAAAGGCTCGATGCTTACGAGCTTGATCATCTGAGGGTGATACGAGAGTCGAAGCGTCAATCCTACATCGATGACATCCTGGGCTTCATTGGCAGCACCCGGTATATCGATACCGGCTGGGAAATCACCTGTGAGGAGTTCACCGCCAAGACTGTTGAGCTGACCAAGCGGTACATGAAACATTCGAGCGTCTTCCCAGAGGTGGATGCTGAAGCGCTGAAGCAGACGATTGTGCTTGATGAGATTGCCAATCGGCCTTTCGTGCAGAAGATCCGCGAGATCGATGGCGAGTCACGCGTCAGGCACGCTGCTCTGCAGCTTTTGATTGCCGGTGAGGTCATTGATGAGCTGTACCAAGACAACCTGGCCTCGGATTTTGATATCAAACGCTATCAGAAAAACCATCTGGATCGTCATCTGGATGGTCGGCTAAGTGCGATGGTCGACTGGATGGACGAGACATGCCCCATCCAGCTGAAGCGTCAGTCACTGAAGTTTTTCTTCAAGCAGCACTCTGCAGAGGTGGTGCAGCTGAATACTTTCGAAGACACCACGACCGATTTCCGAAATGGCATTTATCACATGCTTGCTGACGTGAAGTCCGATGACGAGGAAAGAGAGTTTTACTGGAGGTTATGGCCGTGAGTATGAATGCCGCAGATCATATTTACACGTTGCGCCGAACGCCATTTGCCCTCGCGCCGATAATCCACTCCTTTTACGATCACTGGGATCCGACCGAGAAAGATATCCTACTGAGCTACTTGGTTTTGCCCTTGATCACCTACAAGCCTATCCACAAGTTTCTCCATTACGCGGGGAAAAATAGCTCGATCCGTACCTTGATGCAGGAACCCAGCCGGATTCTCGGTTTGGAGTCGCGGATCGAAGAATACAAGCCGATCACGAATGCTTCCCTACTCATCCTTAACTCGGAGCGGAGCATAAAGATCAATGAGGATATGTCGGTGGCTCCGCAAGGCAAAATCAGAGCGGAAAATGCCGATGCACAGTTGTTGAAGTACGCTCGGAAACTCGCAGTGGTGTTTACGGGTGAAAATGTCGTTTCTGTTTATAGGTCATTGGGGCTGAAATCGCTATGAACTGCTATGTAAGATATATCGGCGTCGTAGACAAGGATAAAAGACTTCACACTGTGGAGTTTTCCCGTGGCCTCAATATCATCACCGGTAAGTCGTCTACCGGGAAAAGCGCTATTCTGGAGATCTTTGACTACTGCTTGGGTAGCAGTGAAGACACTATTCCGGATGGTAAGCTGACTGAGCGTGGCGATACGTTCTTCACCGTTCTGCAGTTCCCGAGTCTGACGCTTGTGCTGGCGCGAGCAGCGGCATCCAAACGTTGCTTCCTACGCGAGGTCACCGGGTCAGAAGGAGAGAATGTCCTAGAACTCATGGGGCATGTTGAGTGTTTCTTTGACGATCGATATTACATCCATAAAGATGCATTCCTAAAGAGTCTCGGAAAGTACTTTGGCGTAACGCTGGAGAACATTGATAAAGACCCGATGTACAAAGAGGTCACGGGTAGCAAGGGTGCCACGCCATCTGTGCGCAGCTTCCCTTCGTTTATGCTTCAACACCAGAACCTGGTCGCGAACAAGCACGCCATTTTTTACCGATTCGATGAGAAGGTTAAACGGGATCAGGCCATCGATCACTTCAAGATATTCATGGGTATCGTGAAGGAAGAGTATTTTGATATCGCCAAGGATCTTACCGAAGCAGCCTATGAGCTTCGTCGGGTTGAGCTGAAAATCCCCAAAGACGAGAAAGTCAGGGAAGAAACAGTTGGGAAGTTCGGCAAGCTTCTCTCGGAGTACCAAGCGCTCGCTGGAGTCCCCCTATTCGAGATGACGGCTGATGAGATTTTCATCAAGCCAAGTCAGGCGCTCAGGCTGATGAACAGCACCCCAGTCTCTGTGGATGGGCTGGCCGATGATTACGAGAAGAGGCTCAACTCGTTGCGTGACCAAAAGGCCAAACACGTTGCCGACCTGCGTTCGGCGATCGGTCGTCTCAATCTACTTGAGCGTTCTGTCGAGCAGGCGAAGGGAATTGGTGTCTCGTATGCCTCGCTGACGATTCCCCGCTCCACTGACCTTGAGCACACGTTCTGCCCGGTGTGCGAGTCACACTCCGATATCCCGGAGGATCAGGCCAACAAGCTGACACAGGCCATCGAGTGGCTGAACACTGAACTGAAGCTTTCGTCGTTTGCGCGGGAGAGCCTGGGGCAGGAGAGTCGCGATCTGAGGAAAGATATCAAGGAATTTCGTCAGAAGCTCAAAGAAGTCCAGACCTCCCTCAAGCCTTTTGAAGAGCAGGAAAAGCGACTGGCCCAGGCCAGCTCGTTGGAGGATGCTCCGAAGAAAACGAAGCTGCTGCTTGAGATCGAAATCGACAGGTTCATCGAGAACCCGCCTTCTGACTTGAAGAAGATGAAGGATCATTGGGAGGCGGAGGTTAAGAAATACCAGGCCCAACTTGATGAGTATGATGTTGATATCGAGCTGGACAGGCTGGCGAGAGACATCAACAAGAAAATGAAAGAGCTTGGTAAGAAATTCCACTTCGAAGAAACGTACAAGACGGGTTCTCTAAAGTTTGACGTAAACAGCTTCGACTTGTGGCATGAGAAAGAAGCCTTCAAAAAGGTATTTCTCAGGTCTATGGGGAGTGGTGCAAACTGGGTTTATTCGCACCTTACTTTGTTCATGGCGCTACATTATCAATTTGCAGCCAGGGCCGATAAGTGCAAGATTCCGCCGATTCTATTCCTTGACCAACCTACACAGGTTTATTTTCCTGCCAAGGACGATGGCAAGACTTTTGTAGCTGATAATTTAAGGCCTGATGACACCAAGGGTGTCGCATTGCACGACGACATCGATGCGGTGTCGAACATGTTTACTCAACTTGCTAAGTTTTGTGATGATACTGCAGAGCAAACTGGTGTGAGGCCGCAGATTATCGTTTGTGATCACGCCGACGGACTCGACCTTGGGGAAGGTTATAACTTCGGTGATTTTGTGAGGCAGCAGTGGCGTACGCGTGGTTTTATCGCTGACTGACTTGCGGCTTTGAAATGTTTGCTCACAAACCGAAGGTTTAGAGGCTTCAGGTACGTAATGCGCAAGTAAATTGCGTGTTATGAAGCCTCTAATACTTTTTGAGATTCATCAGTTTGGTTTGCCTTTAGGAAGAAGCACGAATCCTAGACATCATCAACCTGGTGAGTCGGTGCTCGTTGGCGATCTCGGTCAGCGATGCAGAGATCTTCGAGAGCCAAAAGGCCGACTATGACCAATTCGAGTTCGGCCTGTAGGTTTTGAGGTCTACGATGTGAAAGTGTCCCGCTGGGATCGTACCAGCAGCACGTTCGTGTACGGGCAAGCCCACAACCCCAACTTCGCGGGTGGTGAAAGGCTCAGGTGACCCACTCGATCTTCGTTCGTCGCAAGACCTCGTAACGTTTCCGTTGTACCCCATCTACAAAGCCCGGCCTCACAACTGGGCTTTGTTGTTTCTGCACTCCTTGCTCATCTGGCGAGGCAAGGAAATAGAGCCATTGTTGGAGGCGTGCTCGGCCATGGAGATTGGCCTGCAAAGGCTGGTGGCAGTTTGATTGTGCAGCGCTTACCCTCCGTGCAATGCATGGAGGAAACGACTATGGATCTGATTCGTCAAATGGAGTACTCGCGTATCAAGGCGTTCTACAGGCTGCTGGTCGACAGGCTTGGCGAGCAGGCCTGGGCTAAGCGCAAGGCTGCCTATGAGGCGCGCGTACGTGAGAAGGAATATAACCTGAATCTTGCACTTCCGATCGAGCCTCAGCTCTTCGAGCCTGAAGACGGTGATGTGGACTGGTACATCTTGGCATGCGAGCTGGCCTATGACGTGCAGCAAAGCGATTCCGCCTATAGCAGTAAGCGCGTTTATCCTTATGCCCTGGCGATTGGCTCTGTCGCTGAGCAAGTCCGCAACATTCCGAACGTAGATAGCGTTATGGACAAAATGTTGGCGAACAACAACCAGCCCGACACCCAGCTCTTTGAGCTGTTGACCGCCTCGTTCTACCTGAAAAATGGATACAAGGTTTCCTTTCTTCCGGAACTGAGCATCACCTGGCCGGACGGAAAGACCAAGAAGACACCCGATCTACTCGTTCAAACAGGTGAAGAAGGCTTTTATGTCGAGTGCAAGCGAGCTGCTCAGCAAACTAGATACTCGCTGGATGAGCGGAATGCTTGGGCTCAAATCTGGGCGGTACTGAGCCTTCACATGTTGAGGGTCGCGCCATGGAGCATTGTTGATATCACTTTCCATGACCAGGTCAAACATGCGTCGGCAGAGGAAGTGATCAGGGTTGTGGATTTGGTACTTCAGAAGGGCGGAGGCCGGGTAAGAAACGGATCGATCAGTGTCGAATTGCGCTGGGTTGATCGGGGGCCTCTTGAGCGTCATTACCGTCGCTTCTCAGTCCGACCCAACTGCCCACAGCATGAGTTTTTGGTGTTCGGTGACGTAGACAGCAATGAAAAGCGCAGCATTGCAACGATCGCAGAAAGCATCGTGCGCGCCGGCACTCCCGATAGCATTCTCAACATCTTTGTCCAGGACGTTGCTAACTGCGTGGCTGCTCAGTGGCGCTGTGATCATGAGATATCGCTCGGGCTACGTTCGAAGCACTTCAAAAGCCTAATCAACGACGCGGTGACTCAGATTCCACCGGACAAACCTGGAGTCGTTCACGTGTTCTATGAAACCCGCGATGGCATTGCGATTGAGGAGATGAGAAGAGCGAAAAACATCGACAACATCGCGAACTACGATGCGTCCGGTACAACTGTGGCGGGCGTGCTCATGCACGCCGTGAACTATTACCCCTTGGAAAATGGTTACCAGTGGGCTGAAACCACGCAGGACTTCGCCCGCGTCCCTAATTTCATGGATATTTACCCTGTGCAAACCTTGATGCTCTCCTCTGGGGCTGCGCGTGAAGTCGAGGGTGATACCCATTGGCGGCAGGACAAAGCCTCTAAAAAGCCGCGATAGTGCTGTAATAGAGCTTTGGCTTAAGGTAGTGACACCTACCCCCAGCGTCGCCAACCCGAGGTCGTTGTAAGGTCTGGCAGAGCAGGGCAGGGCGGTCAGAATGACCATTAAAATCTGTGGCAGAATGGCGACGCCCTCAGGGACTAGCCACCACTGGATGAAGAACACTTGTCAGCATTGATGCCCCTTGTGCCGCTGTTTGATTACGCGACCCTGGACAAAGAGGTTTGCGTACCGCACCCAGTCACTGGTTTGCTCAGCTATGGCTATATCGAACCCTACAGTAGTCGTAACCTCACGTTGCCCGGTGGCGAGATCTACCTGCGGGTAGGCAAGCATCATGGTTTCAGTAAAGGCTTTGGTGTTCGCCATATCTGGGAAGGTCACGGTCATGAACTGGTCGGTGCTGGCTGCCCGAAGATCGAAGATGTCCCGGCTTTCGTAGCGGCAATTCTGTCGCAGGGGGCGCAGATTCTTTGCGAGGGGTATCAAACCCGTGATGGTTACCGTTTGACGATTGTGAGGGGCGCGAAGGGGGTTGTGATCCTCTCCCCACAGCTGGATGCCGAAGGCGAGAATTTCTATTCTGTAGTGACCGCTTACAAGGTTCTGAAGAAGCAGAGCGCGATGAAGGTCGGCACGCTGAAAGCAAAAAAGGCGCCGTAGGCGCCTTTTTAGAGAATTCATTGAGGGCTGGTAGTCGCAGCGCTTGCTTAGCACGTCCAGGCAGAGCTGCCTGAAAGGGGTCGGAAGCTAACCATTGTTGCCGGTTACCGCTACCGCACAGGTGGCGACCTGCGCAATCCACACTGATCTGCCAATATCGCCATGATCCAGATCAGCCCTGCTCTTATTGAGCCCTCGTGATCATTCTTGAGCAACGAGGGTCACTATGTCAACACAGAAAGTGGAAATTACTTCGGCAACCGCCCAGGTTTTGGGCTGGAGCGCCCCCGTCAAGCTGCTTGACGAGGATCACGCTGCAGAGCGCTCGCAGGCTATCGGCAACCATCTATCATAACGCTTCCCCCGCAGGATGCGGCAGCGAAGTCGACGTTCGGCCAAGATACTCTAGAACCCTTCCATGCGCCCCCGGTTCGCAGTGCTCTTCGCGGGTTACCAATCCCTGGCTTGGGCGAGCTTCTCGGTAATCTCGGGAACGAGGAATGCGATCAGTCGGTTGAGGCTGGGATCTTGCCGGAACGCCTCGTCATGATTCCTCATACCGTCCTTGATGACCTCAATGCGCCGAAGCCACGTACCTTTGGTGTCCTGCTCCTTCAGCAGATGCTCGGTATCGCATAGTTTGAGCGCCCAGCCAAACGGGTAGAGGTACTGCTTGTAGTGGTCGAACGCAGTGTTGGCAACGTTCAGTAAGCGCGGCAGGTTGTAACCGACAGGCCGGCCAAAGCGGGCGCTCAGCATCAGTGAAATCGCTCCATGAAATTTGCCCGTGCGGTAGTCCGTTGGCAGGTGCAAGCGCGGTAAAGCAACGCGCATCTTTTCCCGCAGAATAACCCAGGCGGCATCCGTTTCCCGGCAATCATTTGGGGCATGTTCGAACCAGAAGTCATAAAACGCCTGGCGGGCTTTCGAGATATCCAATGAGCTTTCCAACTCGGCACGAATGGCATCGTAGTCCTTGAAGAACACCTTCTGTGCCTTGGTATCTACAGTTAGCTGGTAGAGGAAAACCTCCTCCATCACCCACTCGTTGATGATCGTCTTGCCCCTCAGGTGCGGTACCGCATACCAGCAATCCATGGCCATGTGTTTCGCGTGTCGCGATCGCTCCAGTGTTGCCTCATTCACGATGAAGACGTTGTGGTTGTTCAGGTAGAAGATGTCTTCCTCGGAGGTTCGAGTGATGCTTGGATCGAAGCTCTGGAATACCCAGACCATGCCGCCGTTGTTCATTCGGTAGAATTCGCGCCGGCCTACGATCTCGGTTAGATAGGTGGTCGAGAGCTGCACCTCGAATGCCAGTCGCTGGCCGGCGTGTTCTACCTGCACATCCGGCTTGCGCCACTGCGCTCGGTCAGCAAGCCGCATGCCCTTCCAGACAGCTTCCACTTGCGGCTCGCTGCAGTTTTCATCGGCAATCAAGCTGTCTCGAATGATGCTCTTGAGCCTGAGGTGAGCAGAGCTTTCCTTGGCTGCGTTGTACTTAATGCAGTTGATCTGCTCAGCACTGAGTTGGCCACGCGTGGAAATCGAACACTTCTGCTCGACCTCCTCTCGCGGGTGGTGGCGGAAGTGAAAACGCCGACCTTTGGTGCGTACCAGGATGACCGGCGCCGAGCATAACTGGCAGACCAGCCAGGGTTCTTCGGGATTGCGTGCATACCTGCTGGCCAGCTCGCCCCGGTCTTTGATGACCAGGCTCAGCTCGCGGCTCAGGAAAACCTGCAGGTCGACGTTTTCGCCGTTCTCCATGTCGAGGATCTCGGTCAGGAGCATGGTGTCGGTGGGCTGTGCGATTTCATGGGTGAACATACGGCTTCCTTTCGTGGGGTCTCCTAACCAGCCTCCGGAAATCAGCGGCCCGCTGCCACCGAACCCTTTACACTTACTCACACCCTGATTTGCACACGGTCAGCGTCCACTGGTGCGCCATCTAGAAATCAGCGGACTCTCGTTCGCAGGCGGCATTATCGATCCTGGATTTCAGCTCTTCAGCAAATTCACGAATGGTGCGTATTGCCTGTTTAACCTCTTCCGTAGTGAGCTCGATCGGCTGATCGTCGACAGTCTTACCATTGCGGTGGACGATGTCATGGCGCTTGCTGCAGATGCGACCGATCTCGCCCACCTCCAAGCTGTCCATGTGTTTGCCAAACATCGCACCCAGCACCTCTTTCACCGTTCCGACGTTGTGCAGCGTCAGCTCCTTCAGTGTGGTGAGGACGATGCTCTCCACGAGCTTGGGCTGCTCGGCAACCTCCTTGAGGTTGATCGTGCGCGTACTCAGCTTCCGGTACCCAGCCACCAGATTGATCAGCAGCCCCTTGTCACTAACGACGAGCTTGCAAACGACAGAACTGATAAGCGCCTCCATCAAGGTCACGGCATGGGCATACACAAGCTTGTTCAGTGTATCGGTGTGCTGCTCACTATCGCCAAGCGTCAATAGGCTGGATGCGGTCGCAAGGTCTTCGGGAAAGTTGAGGAAAAACTCGCTATGCGTATGCCGGTTCAGCCATTGGAACTCAGCTTCTTCCTCTTCTCCGTCAAGCATGGCTGAGTACTCGGCGGCCAGCTCCGCCCAGCGCTCATCATCCTTGTCGATGTCGATTCCATATACCTGTTTGATCCCCTCAATGCAGCCTTGCTGTTGCAACTCGAAGAAGTGTTCCTTGACGCTGCTAATACGATGTCCTGTCCTGTGACGTTCATGGAGGGGTGTCGCTGTGCGTGGAAGCTCACGCAACGGATCGGCAAATCAGGTGTTGGTCTGCGGATGATCATCAGCGATCATGCCGAGCTTCCACGTACTTGTACTTTGCCACCATTATGCAAAAGGACGATGAGCACGCGATGGCTGAAAATGTAAATGTGTGTTCCGAGTGTGCATTCGATTCTTTTCTTGGCGAGCAGATCCGGCTCAAAGGTAGCGCCGTTGTGTGTGGGCTCTGTAACTCGACGCGTACGTGCTCACCGCTCAGCGAGATCGTTACCTGCGTGGAGGACGCCCTCGGTAAACACGTTTGTGTAGGAACTCACCGTCACGTTGGTGGCGACGGCGACTTCTTCGTAACGCATGGCGATAACATCGAGCACTGGATCATCTCGATGTTTGGTTGTTCAGCTAGTGAGCCAATCGTGGGCGCGGTTTGCAGCAACCTGACGTCCTTCCGGCGCGACGACGAATACCTGAAGAGGTCTTCCACACATGATCATATTGGCTTGAAATGGGGAGAGTTTGAGGAAGGTGTAAAGCACGGCAGTCGCTTTTTCAATCAGCAAGCCAGAGAATACTTAGACTGGCTATTCGAAGGGCTGCATAAGTACTCAGAAGAGTCAGAGGCTCTGTCTGTGGTGCGCGTGCTGACTCCTGAAAACGCTCCACCAATTTACCGCGCCCGCACCTGCATGACGTCGTCAAGCGTTGATGAAATCAGCGCCGATCCCGCGACCAAGCTCGCGGCGCCGCCTAAGGCGCTGGCAGGCGAGGGGCGAATGAACCCCAATGGCGTACCGGCATTTTATGGTGCCTTCAAGCGAATAACCTGCGTGGCTGAACTTCGACCTCCGGTAGGTGGGACTGTCGTCAGCGGGGAGTTCAGATTGAACAAATCGGTTAGCGTGCTGGACTTCGAACGATTCGAAAATGCCGATCTTGGGCTCGAGCCGAGCGTCTTCGATCCCGACTACTTCCGAAAGTCCGGGCGCAGGGAATTCCTCAAGTACCTGCACGATAAGATCACCGCACCAGTGCTCCCAGGATCGGAGAGAAATTATCTGGTATCTCAGTTCATCGCCGAATACCTGGCCACCTGCGTAGAGCCTCGTATCGATGGCGTCATCTTCAAGTCGGTTCAGGATCCCTCGGGAAGTAACATCACCCTGTTCTCGCATGTCGTCTGCGTAGAAACGGCATTGCAGTGGGAGTTCGACGGCAGCCATGGAGTGCGGGGGCCGAGACAATCTGACCCCCCTCGCATTGCGTATGTAAACGCAAGCCTCGTTCAGCACTCTATCAAAGCAGTGGAGTACCGCCCCATCGATAAAGCCCTCTCGGAGAGGGCTCAGGGCTGCGAGAGTATTTAGCCGGGGCGTTGCAGCAGCCAGGCGGCTGCTTAGCGGGTTGAGGTTACTGGCGTCGATGCTGACGCCGACTCGACTGGCAGGTCGGCTTTCGGGGCGGGTCTGATCAAGATGCCGACGCCGAAGGTTTCGGCCAAACCGGAAATGATCCGTTCCTTCGTACTCTGTGCGAAGTCGTCGCGGGTGACGCTGGACGCCGCCCCGAACAGAACAAGGATGACGATAAGGGTCGTGAGTGCATTGCCTACGACACCGCCGATGCCTCCAAAGAACAGCGCTTTGGAGCCATGTAAGAACTGCTCGAATTTCGACTCAGGCTTGTGCCGCTTGATGAAAAGCCAAAGCTCAGCCTTGTACTGCTCCTCCATCTCATCCAGCTTGTCCTGGATAGCCTGAGCCAGATAATCGTTGAACAGGTTGTTGGCGGTGTCTTTGTACATATCCACGGCAGGTAATTCTGCACAATGGACGTGGTTGCGGACTTCCGCGTCGCTGGGCTGCCTTTTGTTTCGCGACGCGAATTGCTGGAGATACTGCTGCTTGCTCTGCTTGTACATACAATAGGCGAGCTGCCCCACGATGTCATCGGGGTTCTCGACCAGCTTTTCGTACATGACATTGTGCTCCACCACCGACTCGTCGTCGTTGGCGGAGGGCTTGGGTAGGAAGGGCTTGGGAGGCGCTTTTTTGGGGCCTTTCTTACGCATCCTATCGAGAAGCCACACGCTTGACCTTCGCGAAGCGAGCGTTGATGGTGGCTGCACTCTCTGTGCTCAGACCGCGCGCAAAGGCACTCACAGCCTTTTTAGAGCTGTGGCGTTTCAAGACTTTGGACACAAGGTCGTTTTTGCCCATAAGGCTTTTGAGGAAAGCAGTCATAAATCCTCCTGATTCATAGGGCATTGTACACCAAACCCCGCAGCCTACCAACGGAGCGGAGGAACGCTGCGCCCTCTGCAGACGACCGTTCAGTGGCTGCCACGCAGGTAGATTAGGTGAAGCGCTATCTCTTATCAACGTCTGCTACCCGGTGCGCTGATGGAAAGCTCCACGAACTGCGTCTGGTAGAGCTGGCCAATAAGAATCAATGCACCGCCCAGAATATACGGCGGGCGGGGCGTATCGCAGCAAAGCCGATTTCTGCGGAGCCACCCCGGAGCGGATTCACGAGATCTTCATGTCCTCAGAGTGGCAAGCGGGTAGGCGGGATGGAGGCTGATGGTTATTTGACCAGATCCTAAATCTCCACAGGACGTAGCCAGAGAATCTCTGGGCGTGTTCGCTCGTCCGTACCTTTGGTGTATGTCGATGACTTGATGGATGATTCTAAAATCATCTACCCACGACGCTGACCCTTCTAGAGCCCATCGCACGTACTGTGCGGAAGCATATCAATCGATCTCTATTTTGCTCCTGAGCAAACAGCCTAGGGCATGTAAACTATCGAAAATTCCCCCTCCTGAATGATAGTGGCACAAATCTTTTTTGGGGGACGCGCTTGTGCCATCATTCCGTTCCGGGCAGCGCTTATCAGAAATTGAAGCGTATTGTCCTAAGCCTGCAGCTTGTCTTCTCCAGATCTATTGGGGCAGGAATTTTGACCGTTGAGCTGAATGATTCGGCTTTGTGTTTTGATGTCTAGGAGCGGAAATGAGTGGGCTCTCATCGTCAGTAGAAAATAGGTTGAGTAAGTTCCAGCCACCAGTAGACCATAAGGAATTTGAAAGGTTATGCGTAGACGTCTTTGAGTTTATCCTCAAGGCGCGAAATATTAAAATATTAAGTAAGTTGCACAATCGCGTGCACGCGTATGGGACTACCGGGGACAAGCAGTATGGTGTTGATGTAAGAGATCCGGCCACTATGGCTGTGGCGCAGTGTAAGAGGCAGGTTGACATAACTACAACCACGCTTCAGCGTGAGCTTAAGCTGCTCATGGAGTACGAAAAGGACGTTTCGCACTATTTTTTCTTGATTAGTCATTCGGATGTCAAAAAGTCATTGTCTGATTGGGTGGAAAAGAAAAATACCAAGGCGAAAGCAGAGCGTGATGACTCCACACCTTTTCCCTGCCTTCCTTCTGTTGCATTGCCAGAGCTGCACATACTAGGTTGGGATGAAATCAGGAGCTACCTTGGTCAAAGCACATTCCTGCTGTGGAAGTGGCAGGTGTCAATACCAGTCGGTCAAAACTTTCATCTGGATGGTTTAGATATTAATGGTCTTGATCGGGAAGTTAGAAGATTCAAGGATGAAATTGATCCCGCTGAAACACCTCTCTCTCAAGAAGCGATTGATGCAATTGAAAGCTTACTCTCAACAATCGACATTGAACGAATTCTTACTATAGGTGCTGGCCCGCTGATTGACGTAAAGGTAGTTAATGGAATCGGTACCTTTATAAATGAACTGGCTGAAACCTATAGAGTCATCCGCACATATCCCGAAGCCATCAGAAAAATCGATAAAAGAGACTTGATAGTAGTAGAGCAGGGGTATTCGTTACTTAATGATTTGGCTAGACAGAAGGCGCGGATTTCTGCGTATCCATACCTGCGAAGGATTCTATTTGCTTGCCAAGCTCTCCGTTGGTGCTTGACTCGACCTGAGTGCTATATGTGGGAGCCTGAAGAAGTCATTGACGAATGTGGAGATCAGCATGTGGTGGACGGCGTAACTCAGTTACGATTCAACTTTACCAAAAAGGAAAGTACATACTATGGAATAGCTTACACTGATCCAAAGGAAGTAATTAAGCTGACTGGGAAAATTGTCAAGGGGATAAGGTATCTCACTTCTTTTAGTTGAGGGCCCACCTAGGTATCTAATGGTGTAGTCGGTGTTAAATTAGCCTTTGGAATGTGTTTTTTGGCAGTGCCCGCCCCCACCGCTCGATTTTGCTTGAGGGCGGGGGGCTGAAGTCGCAATATCATTTAGCTGGCGACAGATTTCGCTTCAAGAATGTGAGTTCTTCTTCCTGCAAGGCGAGCGCGTCCTGCAGCTTACTGATTTCATATGTTTGCTTATTGATATTTTCTAAGTGTTCTCGTGATTGTTTCATGTAGAAATTTCTGCTCGCTTCGGTTTCTTTAAGCTTTTTGATCAGCGAGTTATTGCTATTGCGAGCGTCCTGAAGCTGTGTGAACCAATAAATAACCTCAAGCCGACTTAGCTCCAGAAGCTCCTCTGGTGTTTTTTGGCCAGCCTTGATAATAGCGTCATCTTTCTTTTGCTGAACGCGATTTTCTTTGATTACGTTAAGTTTCTCTAGTGGCCATTTGCGGTTATAAATGGTATTTCGATGCACACCAGATAGCTTGGCCAGCGATGAAACAGACGCAGATAGTGAAGAATCCTTTTCTAATTTACGCAGCGCCTCATTAAGTTGTCGCGTTACTGCCTCAAATAATTCTTCGTTCTTTTCATCGTATGGAGAAGAGCTCATACTACCAACTCCTCGCCCAATCCTTGCAGTACCGCCTCAGCCTCAGCGATTGCCGCCTTCATCTGCGCAATCGATTTCGCAAAGCCACCATAAATAAGCTGATCGGATGACTTGACCTCCGACTCGAGCTTTCTGACTGCAATCGTGTTTTGCACATAAATCTCGCGCCACTTGGGTGCATTGGCCTTGGTGACCACAGCGTTTTTGCAGCGATATGGGTTGCACCGAAGCGAACCGATACAAGGGAGCGATGCGTCGAAGTCCTCTGTAGCGTCGCCATAGCAGTAGCCTTGACCCACGTTGATGATCGCAAAGCCGAGCTCAACCATCCGATCAAAGATTTCGTCTCTGGTGTAGCCTGCCTCAAGATAGCCTTGGAAGTATTTCTTCAATCGCTCCCGATGGGCTCCGGCATTTTCACCCACGTAGCCGCCATCGGGATCGCAGGCATTCATGATGAATTCTTTTTCGGCATCGTGCCGAATGGCATTTGCGGCGTCGCGCCCCGCGTCGGAGGTGAGTGCTGAGCCGATATTGCCATAGTCAATCGTGACGGCGCTTAGGCGGTTTTGCCCAATGCCACTCACAAGATTTCCAAAATGCTTCAGTTGGTAGGAGATGAAAGGAAGTCCTACGGAAGCACGAAACATTTGATGCGCCAGGGAGTGACGCAGGGTATAAGCGGAGACATCAAGAGTTTCTAGTTCTTCGAAATCTAAGACTTCTGATAGGAACGCCCACAAAGTGTGGTCAAAATTTCCGATCGAATTTGCGCTTCCCTGTTGCCCAGGGGCCACGGTATTCATATTGGCTATCAAGTACGGGTTCTGCTTGAACCGGTTTAGTATTTGTAGTGTCCTTACGGCATCCATGACGATAGGAATCGCTGCCCATTTATCGCCAAAAAGTTTTCCAAACGCCTCGCGATTTTTAATGACTGTGCTCAGGATTAAATTGTGACCAAACTCACTTGTCGTTAGGCATCCTTGCGCCATTATGCCTGAGAGCTCGGATGGCCTCATGCCAGTGTATTGAGCGATTATGTAATATGCGCTGTTGCTGATGTGTGTAATGTACTGATAAAAGTCCTCATCCATCTTAGCCTTGGTCAATTTGCAGATGGCTTCCTTATCCTTAAACATTCCTTCACGTTGGAGAGACCAGTATTCTGGGTCGCTGTAGTAAAGGAACGGTTCGATTTCTTTTCCTGTATATCCTCTAGAAGTCAGACGAATGGCTACATAGATGTCAAAATTTTTCTTGGTGAGTTTGGCTATGGCTGCAGCGTCGTAACCACTAACCTTTACTCGTTCAAGGCCATCTTTGTCACAAACAGGTTCCTTCAACGCTTTCAGGAAGTCGACAACCGCGAAAGTGGCTTTGCGTGAGCATTTCTCAAAGATGTGGTTGTCAAAATGTTTTTGTTTTTTACGGATTTTAGGATCAGTAATGCTGTTTTGTGGCCACTCCAGAGTATGCATTTCTACAAAAGGCAGTGGCTTCGCAAACAGATTTTCGAGTAAAAAATGTGAGCGTAGGAGTGTGAATCCTAAATTCGTGACGTTCCGAAAAGCACGATCGTATACTTTGGCTTCTACAGCATAATCATCTTCACCGAAGTCTGCGAGGCTGTAGTAAGAAAGCTCGAAATATTCATCGCCCTGTTCACAACGTTTGCGAGCACACATTTTATCAATGAACGGGATGACTGACTTGAAAATATCGATGATGGTGTGCGGCTTTAAAGTTTTAAGCCTTTCTCCAGTTCGAATGGCCCCTGGCATTTGAAGTGCGCAGACGAATGCAATTTTCAACTCGAAGAGAATCGTTGAGTTAAGGTTTTTGTAGTTCCCAAAGTCAATCCTAGACTTTGAGCCCTGAATATTTCTCGCCAGAAGATGCGGTTCGTCATTGAAGTCCCATACCAAGTCCCTGATGACGCTGAGCTTACTCACGGGAAGATTCATAAGTGCATTGTGGATCGCAACAGGGTCGTAGCCGACGCTGGGCTCACCATGGCTGAGTTGGCCGGAGCTACTAAGTCCTTCGGCAAGAACGTTCTGAGCACTGAGTAGGCACAGGAATTGATCTCTTGCCGGTTTAATCTGGTAGATAAGGGTATCGAGCGAAGTCATCAAAGGGTCATACCTTCTACCAGGGTGCTTGTAATGATGTGTTCAGATAGTCGCTCGGCATACTCCAGTTGCTCGATATCGAAACCCTGCGCCGACGGTGTCAGGATGGAGTTCAGCGTTTCTAGGTTCTCCCGGATGATTCGCCCATAGGGAGTTTGCGCGACGGCGCTGGTCTCCATCATCGCGTTATAGTCCCTTCGCATAGCGAACAGGTCAGGCAGGTTAGAGACCGTAATGATGCTGTTTCGGCAGGAAAGGCATTTGTTCAGAAGCGAGCATGGGTTCCCTTCCTTATAGCTTGGCGATTTCCTGATCTCTGGTGGGGGATCGTAGACATTTCGACACTCGACCAGTCCAGTGCTGATGGTGACTGCTGGGGAGCTGAGGTCGTTTGGGGTATCGATGTTGGTCTTGGGAGCGTTTACGCTGCTCGCTTCATCCAGCACGAATTCCTTGTGTATCTTCAGCAAAGCTTCATCAACCACTTTCTGCGCGGTTTTGCTGAACTCTAACTGGTCGAGGTAGTTGATCGTGGTGGAGATGCTTCGATGGCCGAGAATCATTTGAATCTCACGCAGAGAAACACCCTGATCGACCAGTTCTGCTACAAGGCTAGGCCTTAACCTTGAAGCAGAGATTGCCATGTCGTCACCATTGTCTTTCTTCAAGTTATGATCTTTAGCAAACCGATTCATCACCAGGTTGATGATGTTGGAGTTCTCAATCGATTTGATCTCGCGATACTCGGATCTTTTCAAGGATTCATAAATAAAAAGCTTCTCTCTAACGGGAGGGGCAGCGCGGTCACGGATGTGACGAGTTAAGTAGATCACATCGTTGAAGATCTTCTCGACTTCAACGCTCTGAGCAACACTAAGCCAAGTGACGTCAGCATCCATGAGATCAAGGCCAGCATTCATGAGATCAAGGTGGTAGAGTTTTTCTCCGCCTGATCGCTCCTTCCAGTAGCGCAGGTAGGGCCGCTTGGTGATTTCATGGCATTTGATGAAGTCATCCACATCCAGAGATTTCACAGAGTCGGCATTGAGTCCTGTTACTTGTGCTAAGCGGATTAAATAGGGGGCGAGTAATCTGGATGTATATTCGTAGATGACACCCCAGCTCTTATAGATATCGATGATGCCAAATTCTGAATAATCCAGGATTTTGCAAAAAGCTTTCTCGTAGAAGTTATTTTGGTCAGCAAATGCACGGCTAAGGCGTTGGCAGTTGAGTTTGTTTTCAAAAATCCATCTGGCATTTTCTAGTGTGCCAAGGCCGCTCTGAATATGACCTTTAGCATTGACGGGGTCGCAGCCGCCATTAAACTGCTGGTAATCCGCCGCGAGTCGATTGGTTTCCTGGATTTCTAACTCGCAGGCCTCTTTGATTCTGATTCGCTCTGGAGAAGTATAGGGGCGATACTCATCGGTGCTTCTGCTTGTTTCGAACCCTTGAGTGTCCACAAAACTACTGAAGCCAATTCCTTTGATTTTCAACGAGCGCTTTAACATTTTGCGTGTGCATGAAATGGCATTGTCAGCTATATGCGATGTCG
This sequence comes from Pseudomonas sp. EB271-G4-1, assembly GCF_058791355.1. Lineage (NCBI taxonomy): Bacteria > Pseudomonadati > Pseudomonadota > Gammaproteobacteria > Pseudomonadales > Pseudomonadaceae > Pseudomonas > Pseudomonas sp. EB271-G4-1. The sequence continues at coordinate 23,244 of NZ_JBYTEO010000008.1, read as the reverse complement.
TTGCCCCAATGCTAAGTTGCTCTACCATGTAGTTTCGAAGCCGAGTCAAGTAGTTTGGCGTGATGCATTGCAATGCATGCTCAGTGCCGGTGTAGCCAACTTCTTGCAAGTGTTGACTGACATACCTGAAGCCTTCGACAAAATTGCGCTGCCCAGACTCAGACCTGGTAGCCATCGATGCTGCGGCAAACATGTGGAAGATTTGAATGAATGGGCGTGCGGGGTCAACCGGTACCAGGTCTTCGACATGCGAGAGCGGGATTGATCGCAGCGTATTCAGCTGCTTTTCCCAAGTCTCACCTTTTGGGAATTGCTCTTTCTTTTCGTCGATCTCAAGATTTCGCTCAGCAACTGTTTTGTAATTGGCGTCTACGACACCGCGTTTTTCTAGATCTAACAAGATGTCGCTGAAGGTTTGCTCTACAAGTGGGATATTCAAACGTGCCCACTTGAGATTTCCCATTCCCGGTACATTCTGGAGGCATCTGCGGACTGAAATGGTATTGCTTACAATCGGGATGGCTTGCTTCTCGGCATCCGTCATACCTTCATACCAGCACAGCAGCTTGCGACGCCATTCATTGGCAATCGAATTATGCCCGGGGATAATAATTTCCTCATCAATCATTCTTTGGATGACTGAATTTAGGATTGCGGTTCTCGTTTTGAAGACGCCATAGGATGTGTCCAGCTGGGTCTCTAAATAAGTGGGTGCGATAGCCGGCTCGCCCTTTTGATTAAGCTGCACATTAAGAAGGCTTGACCGGCTGGATTTGATCTTTTCGGCCCACGAGTCGATCTCTTTCGTGATATCGGCCTCCAAGCGCTTCTTGCGCTTTATCGGCTCTTGGGCGGCCTCTGTAAGTTCGCCTTCAGGAGATTCATATTTCATTTTTTGTCTCCTGTACGGATTCGCTTGGTAGTTCTTTCACGGAGTAGTTCCATCTCGCTGGCTTTGGTCTTTTCCACGGAATTAGGGTCGGCGAGCTTTTTATACAAATCATGAGGGATCAGCGTGTAACCCTCAGATGTCGTCTCCCGATTGTGCCCATACGACTTCGTGAGCGTAACGAGACGATCGACGTAATCATTGCCTAGGTCAGGGCTGTTGAGAATCGCGTATGCGCCGCCGTGGCGCAGCTTGTGCGGCGAGATGAGCCGCCTGGTTTTCCTCGCATTCCTGGCCCGCTTGGCGACGCGGTCAAAGAGCTTCTCGATGCTCTTGGTCTTGTAGGGCTCACCATGTGAGTTGAAGAACGCGGGTGTTTCTTCTGGAGTCGGGTATCGATTAGCAGAGCGCCGGTATAGAGGAGTCCTGTGGTAGTTCTCGATGCGTTCCAGCGTCGTCCGGCTGACCAGCGTCACACGCGGCTTGATCTGATTCTTTCTGCCCTTGCTCCCTTGGATATGGAGCGGGCAGTACTCCGCCTTCAACGGTCTTGCGTGAGACAATCCTGCGGTGATGAACTGCAGCTTCTGAAAGTCGAGCGCATCTCGTACCGCCTGCAGCGTAACGCGAGGTACTTCTGACTCCCGCATTCCAGTGTCGTATACGGCCTGGATCAGGCACCGCTCACGCTCCGATTCAGCGTGTAGGATCAACTGCTCCAGCTCATCCATGCTGCAGGGTTGAACGATACCCAGGGTGTTTGCTTTGCCACTCCAAATTAGGCCTGTCTCGTAGGGATTGTCCTCTCGGAGCGCCGGGCTCTCATCAAACTGCTTGCATAGAAACGTTGTGAACAGGTGATGATGGGCTGAGTCCCTTCCTTTAATTGTTTTGGGCGCAAGGCCTGCAGTGTTCAGGCCGGCCAGATAACTCTCAAGCCTACCTATAGTGACGCTCAACAACGCTTCGTCTCGGTCACTGCTCTCAAACTCCACCTGGGTCTTCAGGTCATCCAGAAGGTACCCAATACGGTACGCGTAGGACTTGGTGCTGGCATCAGCCAGTAGGTTATTCCGGTAGTTGCGGCAGAGATATTCCGAGGTCAGGGGTTGGAGTTGCTCGCCACTCCCTATCAACACGCACCCGGTGACCTTCACTTCGAGATGTTGAGCTTCAGGTTGGGACAAGAACTGCTCCCGATACTTGCCTTCAGTCAGGACAGAATTTCTTAGGTCTAGGAGCTTTCCCTTGACTGCAACCATCTTCATCAACGCACCACCTTCGGTTTCCATTTCAATCAGTTGAGGAACCAGCGGTGTGCATTATGAGTGGGGAGATAAGGTAAGGGGAAGTGGGTAGGACGGGGGGTACAGAGGGTGTTGTGCAGTTTAGTGTAGGGGGGTAGAAATCACCGCTTCCGCGGCATGATCGGTGCCGATCACCAGGCCATGGGCCGCGCCGGCGATGGTGTACTGGGCGACCATGCGCATGCGCGCCTTGGTGTTGCCGAGCACGAAGTCCACCGACACCGCGTGTTTGCCTTCGAACGCCGCGACTTCGTTGGCCAGGGATTTGACCGCCGGGCCGATGTTCACCGTGTGGCGCTCATCCGGCTTGATGAAATCCACGGAGGCCTGGGCGTCATGTTCATCGAACTGGGTTTCGTACGGCAACCGCACGGCGATGAATTTGTAGGCGGCATCACCGCTGCGCTGACGCAGTTCACGGACCGCACGCTGGGCCAGCAGCCCGGCAGTCAGCGAGTCGACGCCGCCACTGATGCCCAGCACCAGTGTCTTGAGCCCGGAATTGACCAGGCAATCCTGGATGAAGGTAACCCGCCGGGCGACTTCCGCTTCGAGGGCGGCTTCGTCGGCGAACGGCGGTTGAACCTTGAGCTGTTCAGCAATCTCACGCTGTACGGCTTGCATGAATTCACTCCTTGCTAGAGGGGGGCAGGAACTTGGAAAACGTGTCGCAGATAAGCGACGAAATTCGGGTCTTTGCAGTGAGTCTTGCCGGGCTCGTCGGAGATCTTCGCCACCGGCGCGCCGTTGCAGGCGGTCATTTTAAGCACGATGCTCATCGGTTCGACACCCGGAATATCACACGTCAGGTTGGTGCCGATACCGAAGCTGACGTTGATTCGACCCCGCAACGCCCGAAAAATCTCCAGGGACTTGGGCAGCGTCAGGCTGTCGGAAAAGGTCAGCGTCTTGCTCATGGGGTCGATGCCGAGCTTGTGGTAGTGCGCGATGGCTTTTTCCGCCCATACCACCGGATCGCCCGAATCGTGGCGCAAACCGTCGAACAGTTTGGCGAAAAACAGGTCGAAATCACCCAGGAATGCATCGATGGTGATGCAGTCGGTCAGCGCAATCCCGAGCAGGCCACGGTATTCGCGGACCCAGCAATCGAGGGCGGCGATCTGGCTGTCGATCAGCCGCGGGCCGAGTTGCTGGTGGGCCATGATCCATTCGTGGGCCATGGTGCCCAGCGGTTTCATGTCCAGTTCCCGGGACAGGTGCACATTGCTGGTACCAACGAAGCGCCCGGGGAAATCATGCTTGAGCACGTTCACCACTTCTTCCTGCACGCGGTAGGAAAAACGACGACGGGTGCCGAAATCGGCTACCTGCAATTCGGACAATTCGTCGCTGCTGGCGTTGGCGGTCAGCCAGTCGAACTTGCGATAGAGCTGCTCGCGGGCCTGTTCTAGGACAATCTCCCGATAGCGATATCGGTTACGCACCTCACTGACGATTGCCAGAATCGGTACCTCGAACAGGATCACGTGCAACCACGGCCCCCGCAAACGGATGAACAATTCGCCGTTTTCGATGCCGGTGTGGATATAGCGCAGGTTGAAGCGAAACAGCCCGAGAAAACGCAGGAAATCCGGCTTCAGGAAGCTGATGCGCTCCAGAAAACTCAATTGATCGGCGCTCAGGCTCAATTCGGCCAGCCGTTCGATCTGGAAGCGGATCTCTGCCAGATAGGGGCGCAAATCTTCGCTGTTACGGCAACGAAATTCCCATTCGACCTCTACGTTCGGGTAGTTGTGCAGCACCGCCTGCATCATCGTCAGTTTGTAGAAGTCGGTGTCGAGCAGGTTCTGCACGATGCGATCGGCAAACACACTCTCGCTCATAACGGGGGTTCTCCACATGGAATAAGGCTAGTGGCGCATATCGGTGGTGGGTATTGCCAGCGATTTTTGCACCGCCCTACACCTGCTCCAGCATCCACTTGACGAAATCGCGCACCTTGGGCACTTCCGCCGAATGTTCCGGGTACGCCAGGTAATAGGCATCGGTGCTGGGCATTGCATGCTGCCAGGGAATGACCAGTTTGCCGTCAGCCAGTTCCTCTTCCACCAGAAACCGTGGCAGCAATGCCACGCCGCAGCCGACTTGCGCCGCGCGGATGCACATGTAGAAGGTTTCGAAGCGCGGACCGTGGTAGCTGTGTTCGGTGTGGTAGCCCTGGCTGTCGAACCAGTCGTGCCAGGCCTGGGGACGGGAGGCGTTTTGCAGCAGGACCAGGTCGGTGAGTTGCGTCGGGTCGGTGAATGGCGTATCGGGCAGGCTGCCTGGCGCACAGACTGGCACCAGCTCTTCGCTGAACAACTTCAGGCATTCGGTACCAGGGCGAGAACCCTGGCCGAAGTAGAACGCCAGGTCGCTGCGCCCCTGTAGCAGGTCGTCGGCTTCCTGCTCATTGCACAGGTCCAGGTGGATCGACGGATGGCGCAGGCGCCAGCCCTTGAGGCGTGGCACCAGCCAGCGAGCGCCGAAGGTCGAGGGTGTCGAGACGCGCAAGACTTCGGTTTCACCACCGTAGGAACGCAGGTAATGGGTCGACATCTCGACCTGGGTGAGGATTTTTCGTACCTCCACCAGGTACAGATCGCCCGCTGGCGTCATTTGCAGGCGTCGGCGAACCCGGCGAAACAGCAGGTGCTGCAACAGCTCTTCAAGTTGCGCCACCTGTTTACTGACGGCGCTCTGGGTCAGGTTTAGCTCTTCCGCGGCCCGGGTAAAGCTCAGGTGGCGGGTCACGGCTTCGAAACACTGCAGTGCAGCGATCGAGGGCAAATAGCGTTTGTTCAGCATGGGCGGTCCTTTGTACTTGTCTCTTTATTGCCAACAATGCACAGCATGAATAAACGGAATGATATCTCTCTTAATGGTCGTTTGTTGAGTAACCTCGGTAGCGCTAAAACTACAGGTCTGATCAGTCGTGATTCGGCGGCTGCACACGTTCCGTTTTTTGCTTGAGGAGTGACCCATGGTTGCCGCATTGCTTGATCGTCTTGGTGTGAACCCGGCCCTGTACCAGAACGGCAAAGTGCCGGTGCATTCGCCAATCGATGGCAGCACGATTGCCGCCGTCAACTGGGAAGGTGCCGCTGAAGTCGAGCAGCACATCAGTCGTGCAGATCATGCATTCGAATTGTGGCGCAAGGTGCCGGCGCCGCGTCGTGGTGAGCTGGTGCGGCAACTGGGTGACATCCTGCGTGAATACAAGGCCGATCTCGGCGAGTTGGTGTCCTGGGAAGCGGGCAAGATCACCCAGGAAGGCCTGGGTGAAGTTCAGGAAATGATCGACATCTGCGATTTCGCCGTCGGCCTGTCCCGCCAACTGTACGGCTTGACCATCGCCTCCGAGCGTCCTGGCCACCACATGCGCGAAACCTGGCACCCGCTGGGCATCGTCGGCGTGATCAGCGCCTTTAACTTCCCGGTGGCGGTCTGGGCCTGGAACGCCACGTTGGCGCTGGTTTGCGGCAACCCGGTGATCTGGAAGCCGTCGGAAAAAACCCCACTGACCGCATTGGCCTGCCAGGCACTGTTCGACCGCGTGCTGAAGAATTTCAGCGATGCGCCACCGCACTTGAGCCAGGTGGTCATTGGCGGTCGCGATGCCGGTGAAGCCTTGGTCGATGACCCGCGTGTCGCGCTGGTCAGCGCTACCGGCAGCACCCGCATGGGCCGTGAAGTGGCGCCAAAAATCGCTGCGCGTTTTGCCCGCAGCATTCTCGAACTGGGCGGCAACAACGCGATGATCCTTGGCCCAAGCGCCGATCTGGACATGGCCGTTCGCGCGATCCTGTTCAGCGCCGTCGGCACCGCCGGTCAGCGCTGCACCACGCTGCGCCGCCTGATCGCCCATGAGTCGGTGAAGGAAGAAATTGTCACCCGCCTCAAGGCCGCCTACTCCAAAGTGCGTATCGGCCACCCGCTGGAAGGTAACCTGATCGGTCCGCTGATCGACAAGCAAAGCTTCGACAACATGCAGGACGCACTGGAGCAGGCGCTGAGCGAAGGCGGTCGGGTGTTCGGCGGCAAGCGTCAGCTTGAAGACAAATTCCCGAATGCCTACTACGTTTCGCCGGCCATCGTCGAAATGCCGGAGCAGAGCGATGTGGTCTGCCATGAAACGTTCGCACCGATCCTCTACGTGGTCGGCTACAACGATTTCAACGAAGCCCTGCGTTTGAACAACGCTGTACCGCAAGGCCTGTCCTCGTGCATCTTCACCACCGACGTGCGTGAAGCCGAGCAGTTCATGTCGGCGGTGGGCAGTGACTGTGGCATCGCCAACGTCAACATCGGCCCGAGCGGCGCGGAAATCGGCGGTGCGTTTGGTGGTGAGAAAGAAACGGGCGGTGGTCGTGAGTCCGGTTCTGATGCATGGCGCGGGTACATGCGTCGTCAGACCAACACCGTGAACTATTCGCTGGAGTTGCCGTTGGCGCAGGGCATTACCTTTGACTGATATTTCAGCGAGGCAGTGATCCCTGTGGGAGCGAGCCTGCTCGCGAATGCAATCTGTCAGTCGACATCAACGGTGACTGATAAACCGCTTTCGCGAGCAGGCTCGCTCCCACACTGATTTGTGTGTGTTGGTTAGGTTTCCGTTGGAGTCTGGCAATGCCGTTACGCGAAGAGTGTCTGTGGGAAAAACTGACGCCGCAAAGGCCCGACAACTCGGCGCTCAAGGGTGAGGTGAAAGTCGATGTCTGCGTCATTGGCGCAGGTTTTACCGGGCTGTCGGCGGCGGTGCATTTGTTGGAGCAGGGCAAAACGGTGTGCGTGCTCGAAGCACACCGCGCAGGCCACGGCGGTTCGGGGCGCAACGTCGGGCTGGTCAATGCCGGCATGTGGATTCCCCCGGACGAGATCGAAGCCGGGTTTGGCGAGGCCGTCGGCAGTCAGCTCAACCGAATGCTCGGCGCAGCACCTTCATTGGTGTTCAGCCTTGTGGACAAGTACAACATCGATTGCCAGTTGCGCCGCGAAGGCACATTGCACATGGGGCACAACGCCCGTGGCGAAGCTGACTTGCGCAGTCGTGAAGAACAATGGAAGCGCCGTGGCGCCCCCGTCGAATTGCTGACCGGTAAAGCGTGTGAGCAAGCGACAGGCACCAAGAAAATCGCCGCGGCATTGCTCGATCGTCGTGCTGGCACGCTCAACCCGATGGCTTACACCACCGGCTTGGCCAAGGCGGCAATGGGCCTGGGCGGTCAGTTGTTCGATCATTCCCCGGTGACCCGCCTCGAACGGCAGGGGCAACGCTGGTCGGTGCAAACTGCGCAGGGGTCGGTCCTGGCCGAGCAAGTGGTGATCGCTTCCAATGCCTACACCGAAGGTGACTGGACCGAGTTGCGACGCAATTTCTTCCCCGGTTATTACTATCAGGTGGCCTCGGTCCCGCTGACCGAAGACGCGGCCCGGCAAATCTTGCCCGGTGGCCAGGGTTCCTGGGACACCCGCCAGGTGCTCAGCAGCATTCGCCGGGACAAGGACGGGCGCCTGCTGCTTGGCAGTCTCGGCAATGGCAATCAGAAACCGGCCTGGTTTCTCAAGGCCTGGGCCGATCGCGTGCAGCAACATTACTTTCCTTACCTCAAGCCGGTGGAGTGGGAGTGCACCTGGACGGGGCGCATCGCCTTCACCCCGGATCACTTGATGCGCCTGTTCGAACCGGCAGCCGGAATAGTGGCAGTGACCGGCTACAACGGTCGGGGCGTGACCACCGGGACGGTGGTTGGCAAGGCATTCGCCGATTATTTGTGTAACGGAAATCCTCAAGCGCTACCCATTCCCTTCGCTCCAATGCAGCCACTGGCAGGGGTGGGATTGCGTAGTTGTTTATACGAGGCCGGTTTTTCGCTGTATCACGCAGGCCAGTGCCTGCGGATCGTGATCTGAATGTTGATTTTTGCTGTTGAAAGCGGCGCTTTTTTGATCAGCAGCTAGCCTGTAGTGGTGCGGGTTGTAGCAGTCCCGCACCAGCAGTGTGCACTTCGGTGACGCACGTTGTTACAGGCTGGTTGCACGTCGTTTAGTGCCGCGGTTGCAATGATGGCGCGGGCGGGTTGCGCCTCAAAAAAATAATGGTTTTACCTTCCGCGGTTTAGACGGTTGCACGCCCAATGAAAATGGGCCCGAGATAGTCGAAATAAGAATAAAGCAGCGACTTTTTTAAGAATAAAAAACCGATGGCACGGCCCTTGCTCTGAGCAATCAGTGAAGTCGCAGTGCCAATTAAAAAAACCATGGAGCACCACCTCATGTCCCAGACGTTTTACAAGAAAGGCTTTCTGGCCCTCGCAGTGGCAGCTGCTTTGGGTGTTTCTGCGTTTGCTCAGGCTGACATCAAGATCGGCGTAGCGGGTCCAATGACGGGCGCCAATGCGGCATTTGGCGAGCAGTACATGAAGGGTGCACAGGCAGCAGCCGATGCGGTCAACGCAGCGGGCGGCGTGAACGGGGAAAAAATCGTACTGGTCAAGGGCGATGACGCCTGCGAACCGAAACAGGCTGTGACGGTCGCCAAGGACCTGACCAACCAGAAAGTCGCCGGCGTGGTTGGCCACTTCTGCTCCTCCTCGACCATCCCGGCTTCCGAGATCTACGACGAAGCGGGCATCATCGCCATCACTCCAGGCTCCACCAACCCACAGGTGACCGAACGCGGCCTGAGCGCCATGTTCCGCATGTGCGGTCGTGACGACCAGCAAGGCATCGTGGCCGGCGACTACATCGTCGACGTGCTCAAGGGCAAGAAGGTCGTGGTTCTGCACGACAAGGACACCTACGGCCAAGGCCTGGCTGACGCCACCAAGGCCCAGTTGGTCAAGCGCGGCGTAACGCCAGTGCTGTATGAAGGCCTGACCCGTGGCGAGAAAGACTTCAGCACCATCGTGACCAAGATCCGTGGTGCCGGCGCTGACGTCGTCTACTTCGGTGGCCTGCACCCGGAAGCCGGTCCTCTGGTTCGCCAGTTGCGTGAACAAGGCCTGAAAGACGTCAAGTTCATGTCCGACGACGGCATCGTGACCGACGAACTGGTGACCACCGCAGGCGGTCCGCAATTCGTGGATGGCGTGCTGATGACCTTCGGTGCCGACCCACGCCTGCTCCCAGACAGCAAGACCGTGGTAGACGCCTTCCGCAAGGCCGGTACCGAGCCTGAAGGCTACACCCTGTACGCCTACGCTTCGGTGCAGACCCTGGCGGCTGCCTTCAACGGCGCCAAATCCAACAAGGGCGAAGAAGCGGCTGCGTGGCTGAAGAAAAATCCGGTCAAGACCGTCATGGGCGAGAAGACCTGGGACAGCAAGGGCGACCTGAAAGTCTCCGACTACGTGGTTTACCAGTGGGACAAGGATGGCAAATACCACCAGCTGGAAAAACAGAAGTAAGGGCTGACTCAATCACCTGAACCCACAGATCCTCGTGGGAGCGGGCTTGCCCGCGATGGCGGACTTGCAGGAGACAATTTTGTCGAATGTTCTACCGCTATCGCTGGCAAGCCAGCTCCCACAGGGGACGGTGTGGGCCGGGCTGATCGTGGCTGACATTGCTCCGACGTATATCTGTATTTTCCTTAGAAGAACCGCACCGGCAGGTGGACAGGTTCTCATTGCGTGAGATTGCGTTATGGATGGTATTTTCCTGCAGCAACTGGTCAACGGCCTGACCCTCGGGTCGGTCTATGGCCTGATCGCCATCGGCTACACAATGGTCTATGGCATCATCGGCATGATCAACTTCGCCCACGGCGAGGTTTACATGATTTCCGCTTACCTCGCGGCAATCAGTCTGGCTCTGCTGGCATACTTCGGTATTGAATCCTTCCCTCTGCTGATGCTCGGCACCCTGATCTTCACCATCGTCGTCACGGCGGTGTATGGCTGGGTCATCGAGCGCGTCGCCTACAAACCCCTGCGTAACTCCACCCGACTGGCACCGCTGATCAGCGCCATCGGTATTTCGCTGATCCTGCAAAACTATGCGCAGATCGCCCAGGGCGCCAAGCAACAAGGTGTTCCAACCTTGCTCAGCGGGGCGTGGCGCGTGGAAGTCGGCACAGGTTTCGTGCAGTTGACCTACACCAAGGTGTTCATCCTGGTCGCAGCGTTTGTCGGGATGGCCCTGCTGACCTACGTCATCAAGTACACCAAGCTCGGCCGCATGTGCCGTGCAACCCAGCAAGACCGCAAGATGGCTTCGATCCTGGGGATCAACACCGACCGGGTGATTTCCTATGTGTTCATCATCGGTGCAGCGATGGCGGCCCTGGCCGGCGTGCTGATCACCATGAACTATGGCACGTTCGACTTCTATGCTGGCTTCATCATCGGCATCAAGGCGTTCACCGCCGCGGTGCTCGGCGGGATCGGCTCACTGCCAGGCGCCATGCTGGGCGGGATCATCCTCGGGATTTCCGAGTCGCTGTTCTCTGGCCTGGTGAACTCGGACTACAAAGACGTTTTCAGCTTCTCGCTGCTGGTTCTCGTTCTGGTCTTTCGGCCCCAAGGCCTGCTCGGCCGTCCTCTTGTGTCGAAGGTGTAAGCGATGTCCTCAACCACTAAAAAAACCATTGATATCAAAAAAAGTCTGGTTGACGCGATTCTTGCCGGCCTCATTGCCCTGATCGTGTTCGGGCCGATTGTCGGTGTCGTTCTCGATGGCTACGGCTTCAACCTGGAAACCACCCGCGTGGCGTGGATTGTCGCCATTGTCATGGCCGGTCGCTTTGCCTTGAGCATGTTCCTGCAAACCCCCAGGGGCTTGAGCATCCTCGAAGGTTTTGAAAGCACGGGTTCCGGGGTGCATGTGCTGGCGCCGGATTACAAATCGCGGTTGCGCTGGATCATCCCGTTGGTGATCGTCATCGCCGTGGTGTTCCCGTTTTTCTCCAACTCCTACCTGCTGGGCGTGGTCATTCTCGGGCTGATCTATGTGCTGTTGGGGCTTGGGCTGAACATCGTAGTGGGCCTGGCCGGCTTGCTCGACCTGGGTTACGTGGCGTTCTACGCCATCGGCGCCTATGGCCTTGCGCTCGGTTATCAGTACCTGGGGCTGGGCTTCTGGACGGTGCTGCCGCTGGCGGCGATCACCGCTGGGCTGGCCGGTTGCATCCTCGGTTTCCCGGTGCTGCGCCTGCACGGCGACTATCTGGCGATCGTGACCCTGGGCTTCGGTGAAATCATTCGCCTGATCCTCAACAACTGGCTGTCCCTGACCGGTGGTCCGAACGGTATGCCGGCACCACTGCCGACCTTCTTCGGACTGGAATTCGGCAAGCGCGCGAAGGACGGGGGCGTGCCGTTCCATGAGTTCTTCGGCATCGCCTACAACCCGGACGTGAAGTACTACTTCATCTACGCGGTACTGTTCCTGGTGGTACTGGCTGTGTTGTACATCAAGCATCGCCTGACCCGCATGCCCGTCGGCCGTGCCTGGGAAGCGCTGCGCGAGGATGAAATCGCCTGCCGTTCCATGGGCCTGAACCACGTGCTGGTCAAGCTCTCGGCATTCACCATCGGCGCATCGACGGCCGGCCTGGCTGGCGTGTTCTTCGCCACCTACCAGGGCTTCGTCAACCCGACCTCGTTCACCTTCTTCGAATCGGCCCTGATCCTCGCCATCGTGGTGCTCGGCGGCATGGGCTCGACCATCGGCGTGGTGATTGCGGCCTTCGTATTGACCGTTGCTCCGGAACTGCTGCGTGGCTTCGCCGAATACCGCGTGTTGCTGTTCGGCATCCTGATGGTGTTGATGATGATATGGCGACCGCGCGGCCTGATTCGAATCAGCCGTACCGGTGTGACCCCGCGTAAAGGAGTAGCGCCATGAGCGAAGTCGTACTCTCCGTAGAGAAGCTGATGATGCACTTCGGCGGCATCAAGGCGTTGAATGATGTCAGCCTGAAGGTCAAGCGCAACTCGATCTTCGCCCTGATCGGCCCGAACGGCGCCGGCAAGACCACAGTGTTCAACTGCCTGACCGGGTTCTACAAGGCCTCCGGTGGCAAGATCGAACTGAACGTGCGGGGGCAGCGAACCAACGTCATCAAAATGCTCGGCGAACCGTTCAAGCCTACCGATTTCGTCTCGCCAAAAAGCTTTATCAGTCGCCTGCGCTACAAGATGTTCGGCGGCACCCACCTGGTGAACCGCGCCGGGCTGGCGCGGACGTTCCAGAACATTCGCCTGTTCAAGGAAATGTCGGTGCTGGAAAACCTGCTGGTGGCCCAGCACATGTGGGTCAACCGCAATCTGCTGGCGGGCATCCTCAACACCAAGGGCTACCGCAAGGCCGAAAGCGATGCGCTGGACCACGCCTTCTATTGGCTGGAAGTGGTGGACCTGGTGGACTGCGCCAACCGCCTGGCCGGTGAGCTGTCCTACGGCCAGCAACGTCGTCTGGAAATCGCCCGGGCCATGTGCACCCGTCCGCAGATCATCTGCCTCGACGAACCGGCCGCCGGCCTCAACCCTCAGGAAACCGAAGCGCTGAGCGCGATGATCCGGCTGCTGCGCGACGAGCATGATCTGACCGTAGTGCTGATCGAACACGACATGGGCATGGTAATGAGTATTTCCGACCACATTGTGGTGCTGGACCACGGCGTCGTGATCGCCGAGGGCGGTCCCGATGCGATTCGCAACGACCCGAAAGTGATTGCCGCCTACCTGGGTGCCGATGAAGAGGAGGTGGTATGAGCAAACCCATCCTCGAACTCAAGGACCTGGACGTGTTCTACGGGCCCATCCAGGCCCTGAAGAATGTCTCGCTGCACATAAACGAAGGGGAGACCGTCAGCCTGATTGGCTCCAACGGCGCCGGCAAGTCGACCCTGCTGATGTCGATCTTCGGTCAGCCACGCGCGGCGGACGGACAGATCCTTTACCAGGGCGTGGACATCACCCACAAGTCGTCGCACTACATCGCCTCCAACGGCATTGCCCAGTCGCCGGAAGGACGGCGGGTGTTCCCCGACATGACCGTCGAGGAAAACCTGTTGATGGGCACCATCCCCATCGGCGACAAGTACGCCAAGGAAGACATGCAACGCATGTTCAAGCTGTTCCCGCGCCTTGAGGAGCGACGCACCCAGCGGGCGATGACCATGTCGGGTGGCGAGCAGCAGATGCTGGCCATCGCACGAGCCCTGATGAGCCGGCCGAAATTGCTGTTGCTCGATGAGCCGAGCCTTGGGTTGGCGCCCATTGTGGTCAAGCAGATCTTCGCGACGCTGCGGGAGCTGGCCAAGACCGGCATGACCATTTTCCTGGTCGAGCAGAACGCCAACCACGCGCTGCGCCTGTCGGACCGAGCCTATGTGATGGTCAACGGCGAGATTCGCATGAGCGGTACAGGGAAGGAGTTGTTGGTCAACGAGGATGTGCGCAACGCCTATCTTGGCGGGCACTAAACCTTAGCGTCCAATGAAAACGCCCTGACGAGATCAGGGCGTTTTTTTTCGCCCCTGTAAAAGCTGGTAGGAGCTGTCGAGTGAAACGAGGCTGCGACCTTTTGATCTTGTTTTTTAAGAATCAAGATCAAAAGATCGCAGCCTGCGGCAGCTCCTACAAGAGCGGTGGTGTGAGGTAAAGTGAAATTGTGGAAAACAAAATTGTCGACCTCTGAAAGCGCGACATAAAGCCGCTGCAAATTGTTGTTTTATCATGGTTTTGACTTGTCCCCGTTTGCTGTGGAACTGGCTGTGAATAACGTGGGAGTAGCTGGCTGAGCGCCTTTGAATCCGTGGCTTGCAGCGCGATGGTTGTTTTTTGATCAGGCGCTTTTTCTTGTCTTCAAGGCAGCGTTGTCAACCTTTTTCTTAGGGTGAAAAGAGCGCCTGAATGCAGTGAACAAGCCTGTGGATAAGTCTGTGGTTAAACTCTGGAAAGACTTGGCTGAGGGCCGTAGTTACTGGCTTGGCGCCATCGCTGGATTGACCGCGCGGTCGGGAAAATGACCCTGGGCTACACAGCAGGCCGATTGGGGTCAAGCAAAAAAGTTTCAAATCGGCCCGCAAAGCCTTGTGGATAGCGGCTTTCAGCTTTTCCACTTGCCCCCGGAATGTGTGGATGGGGCTGTGGATAAGGTGCGTGCATATGGCTGCAAGCCACGGCCGGCAAGGCGTTGCAAGTTTTGTTCGTTTTTTGTACAGATAGCGCGCCGGTTGCCGCTGTGCGCAAGGCCGGGCATGCTGCCTGCTGATTTTCTATTCCAATGGCTGCCGATCAGCCGTAGCAAGGAGAACACCATGTCCAACACCCTGTTTATTACCGGCGCGACTTCCGGTTTCGGTGAAGCCTGTGCCCGTCGTTTTGCCGAGGCTGGCTGGAAACTGGTGCTGACAGGGCGTCGTGAAGAGCGCCTTAACGCCCTGTGCGCCGAACTGTCGAAGCAGACCGAGGTGCACGGGCTGGTGCTTGATGTGCGTGACCGCCAGGCCATGGAAGAAGCCATTGCGAACCTGCCGCCATCCTTCGCCAAGCTGCGTGGACTTATCAACAATGCTGGCCTGGCCTTGGGGGTCGATCCGGCGCCCAAATGCGACCTGGACGATTGGGACACCATGGTCGATACCAACGTCAAAGGCCTGATGTACAGCACCCGCCTGCTGCTGCCACGCCTGATCGCTCATGGTCGCGGCGCCGGTATCGTCAACCTCGGCTCCATTGCCGGCAACTACCCCTACCCGGGCAGCCATGTGTATGGCGCGAGCAAGGCGTTCGTCAAACAGTTCTCCCTGAACCTGCGCTGTGACCTCCAGGGCACCGGCGTGCGGGTCAGCAACATCGAACCGGGCCTGTGCGAAAGCGAGTTCTCTCTGGTGCGCTTTGCCGGTGACCAGGAGCGTTACAACGCCACCTATGCGGGTGCCGACCCGATCCAGCCGCAAGACATTGCCGAGACCATTTTCTGGGTCCTCAATGCCCCGGCGCACATCAACATCAACAGCGTCGAGCTGATGCCGGTGAGCCAGACCTGGGCCGGGTTTGCGATTGATCGCAGTGGTGGCAAGGCGTAAGACCGCGTTACGGCCCTTCGCGAGCAGGCTCGCTCCCACAGGGACTGAAGGTTCAGGCTTGTTTTTTTGTCTCGCTCTCACGCCCATCGTCGTACTGCGACAGCCACTCCACGGCAGCATCGCGATACCGGCTGAATCCCTTGTAATCGACCAATTGCTGATTCAAATCACGCAGCACCCGATGCATGCGCCGCGCCCATGCCGGGTTGGTGGCGATGTCTTCGAGGCTGAGCAGGTAGGTGCGGATCGGAAAGACAATCGCGTTACTGCGCGGCAAGCGGTGCAGCGGTTGCAACTCGATGCGCAGGTACACCAGCTTGCCGGCGTTTTCGGCCGTCACGATGGTTCGGTCTGGTGCCCATTCGGGCAGGCTTTCGGCCGATACTTCAAGGCGCGGGTTGACCGTCAGCGACCAGTTAAGGCGACGCACCGGGTGGCCGGTGCGCAGGCGCAGGAGGAATTTCAGGGCGCGGTCGAGCATGCCGATTTCCTTCACCAGCGGCACCGGGCCGTGGAATTCCTCCCAGCTCATGCCCAGGTTGAAGCGCAGCGAATAGTCGGCGCGTTGGGTGGCGATCCCGGCGCCCCAATACAGCGTACCGTCGCGTTCTTCCTGCAGTACCCAGTCGCCCTGGGCCTGGCGGGTCACGTATTCCATCGGCTCATACGGCAGGGTCGCCGGGTCGCCGAAGATGAAGTGATCGTCGATGTCCAGCAGGCGGTTGGTCCAGTGCCATTGGCGGCCTTCACGGGACAGGGTGAAGTACTGCGGGTAGTCGCGGGCGTAGGACTCCATGATCAGTTCCAGCAAGTCCCACTGCGCCTCCATCATGTGCGGCGCCGAGACGTAGTGCATGCCCGGGTCCTTCTCCAGGGTGATGGCGCGGTCCCGGCATTCGCTGATGTAGTGCTCGTCGATATCGAACGCTGCGCGGAAGGCGCCGTCGCCGACCGAGACATGGGGCTCGAGGTTCATCGAGTACATGTAGTCGTCATCGGGGAACGGGAAGGGCGCGCGGGCGATGGTTTCCGGGCTGTTGGCGAAGGTGTAGTCGTCGCGGTAGGTTTCGTCGCGGTTGAATTCGATAGTCATTGTTATGTCTTCCGTCGATCAGAGGTCGATGACCAGGCGATTGCATTTGGCGCGGGATACGCAGGGCATGATTTTCTTGCGGGCGGCTTTGTCGTCGTCCGACAGCCAGTCATCGCTGTGCAGCAGTTCGCCGTCGAGCTCCAGGACCTCGGTTTCGCAATGGCCACAGGCGCCGCCACGACACAGGTAAGGCATGCTGTAGCCCGCGGCCTCGACCGCTTCGAGCATGGTCTGGTCCGGCGAGACCTCGATGGTTGCGCCACTGCGACCCAGGGTGAAGCTGAAGGCTTCGCCGCCGCTGCTTTGCTCGAGGAAGCGCTCGAAGTGCACGTGACTGTCGGTCCAGCCCAGCTCGCGGGCACAGGCCAGGGTGGCGTCGATCATGCTGTCCGGGCCGCAGGCGTAAACGTGACTGCCGAGCGGGCGATTGGCGAGAATCTGCCCGATGTCCATGCGCGCTTCGATGCCTTTGCGATACAGGTGGACCTGCTTGCCGTAGGTGTCCTGCAACTCTTTGCCCAGCTGTGCGTGTTCATCGCCGCGAACCGCGTAATGCAGTTCGAAGGGCACCTTGCTCAGGCGCAACTCTTCGAGTTGGGAGATTACCGGGGTGATGCCGACACCGCCGGCAATGAACAGGTGCAGGCGCGCCTGCTTGATCAGCGGAAACAGATTGACCGGTGGCGTGACCTCGATCAGGTCGCCTTCACGGACATTGTCGTGCAGCGCGATCGAACCACCGCGGCCGCTTTCTACCCGGCGCACGGCGATCTGGTAGCTGCTGGTGTCATAGGGCGAACTCAGCAGCGAGTAGGGGTTGCGCAGCGTATTGTTCGGGTTGGCGATGAGTACCACCACGTGGCTGCCACCGGAGAACGCCGGCAGGTGCTCGCCGGTCGGCGAAACCAGGGTGAAGCGCCTGATTTCCGGCGTCACCTCTTCAATGCGAGCGACGCGCAGGTTCAAAGTCCCATTGTTCTGGCTCATGTATCGAGCTCCTCGGCTGGGGGCAGTTCGCCCGGTACTTCGGCATCGGCCTTGACCGCCTGGAAAGCCGCCAGGCGTCGGGAGTAGTGGTCGCGCACCACCAGCGTGAGGCTGCATCCGGGACATTCGTAGACGCGTTGGGTGACGTTCTCGGTGTAGGTGTCGCAGTGCACGCACCAGACCCGACGCACCAGCGTGCCGGAGTGTTCGCGAAGCACTTCGTCGCGATTGAGGTCGTAACGGGTGGCCACCTGCATGGCGCTGCCGAGGAAGCTTTCAGAGCCGGCGAGGTAGAGGCGGGTGCCCATCCGCGCGTTGCCGAGCAGGTCATCAAGGGCGTCGATCAAGGCCTGGTTGCTGGCATACACACGTAGATCGTGACCTGGACGCTGCTGTAATTGGGCAAGGAAGTCCTGCCCGGAAAACGACTCCTGGGAGTACAGCAAGGTCACGGGCCGCTTCAGCCCGGCCAACTCGTCGAGCAAACGCAACATGGCGCGCCCGCCACTGCCTTGCCCGGCAACGATGTGCCGCAGACCTCCTGGCAGAGGTTGCAACCGGTCGTAGACCGGTCGACTTTTGATCCCGGTGATCAACATTTCTTGTTATTCCTCCTGGCTATCGGCTCGACGGGTGAAACGTCGGCACAGATGCAAAGCCCAACGATGGTGGGTTGCATAGCAGGAGCACAGGGCGTGCCAAGTCTTTAAGGTGTTGATTTTAAAAGGTTAAGAGTTTTTCGAGAGGAAAAGTGTAAGCAGAAATAACTATGGTTGTAGGCGTTTTTGCAGCGGTTTTTTGTAGGAGCCCGGCTTGCCGGCGATGGCGTCCTGACGGGCAATGGGAATTTTGTTGACTGCGTACATATCCATTCCTGCGGTAACGGCCACCTATGGTTTCGCTCTTACAGCGAGTCACTTGGAAAAGCCCCAAGTAACCAAGGGCTCTTGCCCCTGGCGTTCGGTGCCTCGCTAAGGCTCGGCATACCCTCGCTCCGGTCCTGCTCCGTGGGTCGCCGCGATGGGCCATCCATGGCCCAGCGCGGCTAAACCGGCATCCTTGCCGGTTTACCCACTGCGCAGAACCTCCACTCGGCCTGTCGAGGGGGCAAGAAAATCAAAAGCCAGATCAAGATCAAACGCGAAAGCGAGGCGGCCTGACAGCCGACCTGATTTCGCGGATGTACTCATCCTTCTGTAGGAGCGAGCCTGCTCGCGAAAAATATCCAGACAACGCGTTCATCCAGACAGGGCGCGTTATCGTTGACGTCCATCGTCGGAACGCCGCCCGGAGCATGCTCGCTCCTACAGGGTCCCTTGAAATGAAGGGAACCCCGTACCTCATCGCGTTTTCAAATCTCTATCGGCGCCACTTCCCGATCAGGCAAAGGCGCCATTGCAGAGGAAATCCCGATGAACCGTCGACTTCTGCTCCTGATTGCCAGCCTCGTTCCCGGCCTGGCCGCTGCCGAAGGCTGTGACGTGCTGACGCGATCGCAAAGCGCTGCCGTCCCCGTGGTCGAAACCCACAGCTGTTATGAATACGAAGGCATGCCGGTCAATGCCATCGATTGGTCCTGCAGCAATGAGAGCAAGGACATGCTGGCCAGCACCAAGAAAAAGGTCGAACAGTGCGCCGACCACTATCAAGCCTCCTGCGTCGCTACGCTGACCCAGGAATCCCTGGCCAACCCACATTCCACCAGCAAGGACAAGAACAGCACGTCGCTGAACATTCCCGACAGCGCCAAGGTCACCACCTATTACTACGATGCGCAGCACATTGACCAGGCCAGGATCGATTGCGAGTCCGGTGGCGGACACTGGAAAGCCAGGTAGCGGCGAAAATTAAATGAACCCCGCGATTGCACGGCCACCTAACTGACTGACTATCAGGAGGTGGCTCATGCAAATAGAAACGCTATGGATCGTATCGGCGGCAGTGCTGCTGGCGCTTGAACTGTGGGCGATCAACCGGGTGCGCAAAAGCGCAGGGAACGCCAGCAACAAAGGGGTATGGATGGTGCTGATCGTGTTTGTACCGTTGATTGGCCTGGTACTGTGGGCCCTGGCGGGGCCCAAGCACGTTGCCCAGGCGTAATGCGGCGATTGACGTCCTGGGGCCGGTTCGTCAGAAGTTCGCCGGGGTGTTCGCACTGATGATTTCCGCCTCATCCGCGCCGATGTTCCTGAACCGGTGCGGCAAGGTCGTGGGGAAATAGTACCCGTCACCGGCATTGAGCACGCTGATCTGCCCGTCCACCGTCAGCTCGACGGTGCCACGGGTGACCAGCCCGCACTCCTCGCCTTCTGAGTGCACGATCGGCTCTTCGCCGGAACTGGCACCCGGCGCGTATTGTTCGCGCAACAGACGCATCTGCCGACTCGGCACGGACGCACCGATCAGCAGCAGCCGCAGGCCGTGGCGGCCGAGGTCCGGCTGTTCGTTGGCGCGAAAGACGTATTGATGCTCGCGCGGTGGCTGATCGAAGGTGAAGAAGTCGGCCAGGGACATGGGAATGCCTTCAAGCAGCTTTTTCAGCGAGCTGACGGAAGGACTGACGCGATTCTGTTCGATCAGGGAAATTGTGGCATTGGTGACGCCGCTACGCCGGGCCAGCTCGCGCTGGGACAGTTTGTAGCTTTCGCGTACTAATTTGAGTCGTGAGCCCGTGTCCATGACAGCCTTATGTGCTTGGTACGCAAGGGTAATGGGGGTGGAGAGCAGGCGTAGATCGCGCCGTTTTCCGGTCCCGGAAACGTGAAAGGCGGCTATTAAATCACGTTTGTGGGTGTTGCTGTAGGAGCTGCCGCAGGCTGCGATCTTTTGATCTTTGATCGTCAAAAGCAAGATCAAACGATCGCAGCCTGCGGCTGCTCCTACAGGGGTACGTGGTGTTTCAGGTAAAAAAGCCGGCAGTACCTGATTGGGGTGCCTGCCGGTGAGGTAAAGTCTAGATGCCGAAACGGTCGCGCAGCGAGTAGTACACGGCGCCGAGGGCGGTCAACGGAGCCGAGAAGGTGCGCCCGCCGATCATCGGCATGTGCGGCAAGGATGCAAACGCGTCGAAACGCTCGGCGTCGCCACGGATCATTTCCGAGATGAGCTTGCCGGCCAGGTGCGAGCACGTAACGCCGTGACCACTGTAGCCCTGCATGTAGTAGGCGTTTTTCTCGATACGGCCGAATTGCGGCATGCGCGACATGGTCAGCAGGAAGTTGCCGGTCCAGCGGTAGTCGATCTTCACATCCTTCAACTGCGGGAAGGTCTTGAGGATCTTCGGGCGGATCAGTTGTTCGATGTCGTCCGGCTCACGGGCGCCGTAGACCACGCCACCGCCGTAGAGCAGGCGGTTGTCGCGGGTCAGGCGGTAGTAGTCGAGCAGGTAGTTGCAGTCTTCGACGCAGTAATTGTTGGTGATCAGGCTGCGGGCAACTTTTTCCGGCAGCGGCTCGGTCACGACGATTTGCGAACCGCACGGCATGCTCTTGCTGGTCACGCGATTGTCCAGGCCCTGCGGCAGGTAGGCGTTACCAGCGATCAGCAGGTACTTGGCCTTTACCACGCCTTTGGCGGTGCGCACGGTGATCGGCTCGCCGTAGGTGATTTCCACCGCCGCCGACTGCTCGTAGATCTTGCCGCCCAGGCCGATGATCGCCGAGGCTTCGCCGAGGGCCAGGTTCAGCGGGTGAATGTGGCCGCCCTGCATGTCCAGCAGGCCACCGACGTAGGCATTGGAACCCACTTCGCGCTTGATGTCGGCAGCGTCGAGCATTGTCAGGTTCTTGTTGCCGTAGCGTTCCCAGCTCTTCTTCTGCTCGGCCAGGCCCTTGAGTTGCTTTTTGTTCATCGCCGCGAAGATGCCACCGGGACGGTAGTCGCACTGGATGTCGTAGTGCTGTATGCGCTGACGAATGATGTCCGCACCTTCGAAGATCATGCTGCCGAGGATTTCGGCGGTCTTGTCGCCGTAACGCTCTTCGATGACATCGACGTCGCGGCTGTAGGAGTTGACCAGTTGCCCGCCGTTGCGACCGCTGGCGCCGAAGCCGACCTTGGCCGCTTCGAGCACGGTGACGCTATAGCCCGCTTCGGCGAGGAACAGCGCCGAGGACAGGCCGGTGTAGCCGGCGCCGATCACGCAGACGTCGCAGTCAACCGCCCCTTCCAGTACCGGGAAATCGCCGGTGAAGTTGCGGGTGGCGGCGTAGTAGCTATTAACATGTGCTTGTTTCATAGGTTTCTCCGATGGGCACCGGCAAGAGGCCGGTGACCGTCGCTTTTTTATAGGTCTTAGAGCTTGATCCAGGTCGCCTTGAGTTCGGTGTACTTGTCGAACGCGTGCAGCGATTTGTCCCGACCGTTACCCGACTGCTTGAACCCGCCGAACGGCGCGGTCATGTCGCCGCCGTCATACTGGTTGACCCAGACGCTGCCGGCACGCAGGCCACGGGCGAAGGTGTGGGCCTTGCTCAGGTTGCTGGTCCACACGCCGGCGGCCAGGCCGAAGATGCTGTCGTTGGCGATCGCCAGGGCTTCTTCAGCGGTGTCGAAGGTGATGACCGACAGCACCGGGCCGAAAATTTCTTCCCGGGCGATGGTCATGGCGTTGGTCACGCCGTCGAAAACCGCCGGCTCCACGTACAGGCCACCGGTTTCTTCGAGGGTGCGCTGGCCGCCCGCGATCAACTCGGCGCCCTGCTCCCTGCCGATATCGATGTAGCGCAATACGTTGTCCAGTTGACGCTGGTCGACGACCGCGCCGACGGTGGTCGACGGATCAAGCGCATGCCCCGGCTTCCAGGCTTGCAGGGCTTCGACCAACAATGGCAAGAACTGCTCGCGGATCGAACGCTCCACCAGCAAGCGCGAACCGGCGGTGCAGACTTCGCCCTGATTGAAGGCAATGCCGCTGGCTGCCGCTTGTGCCGCCGCGCGCAGGTCCGGTGCATCGGCGAACACCACGTTCGGGCTTTTGCCCCCCGCTTCTGCCCAGACGCGTTTCATGTTGCTTTGCCCGGCGTAGATCATCAGTTGCTTGGCGATCGCCGTGGAGCCGGTGAAGGCCAGCACGTCGACGTCCATGTGCAACGCCAGCGCCTTGCCGACGGTGTGACCGTAGCCCGGCAAGACGTTGAAAACACCTTTCGGGATGCCCGCTTCCAGTGCCAGCTGCGCGATGCGAATGGCCGTCAGCGGCGACTTTTCCGAAGGCTTGAGGATGAACGAGTTACCTGCCGCCAGGGCCGGGGCGAATTTCCAGCTGGCCATGATCAGCGGGAAGTTCCAGGGCACGATGGCCGCGACCACGCCGGCCGGTTCGCGCGTCACCAGGCCAAGCTGATCGCGGGGCGTGGCAGCGACTTCGTCGTAGATCTTGTCGATGGCTTCGGCGGTCCAGCGAATCGCGTTGGCGGTCGCCGGAATGTCGACGTTCATCGAGTCGCTGATCGGCTTGCCCATGTCGAGGGTTTCAAGCAGCGCGAGCTCTTCCTGGTTGGCCAGGATCAAGTCGGCGAAGCGGATCAGCACGCGCTTGCGCTCGGCCGGAGCCAGGCTGGCCCAGACGCCGGATTCGAAGGTGCGACGGGCAACGGCGACGGCGGCGTTGGCATCGGCTTCGTCGGTGCTGGCCACATTCGCCAGGAAACGACCGTCCACCGGGCTGATGCATTCGAACGTGGCGCCGCTGGCGGCCGCGCAGTACTGGCCGTCGATGAAGGCGCGGCTTTCGATGTTGAGGGACTGGAAGCGTTGCTCCCAGTCGCTGCGAGTGATTGTCATGGTTGTGACTCGACGCAGGGGAATATGTAGTCGAACTGACCGGTCATCCAAGGATTTGAAAGACGCTCCCCTGTGGGGGGGGGGGGGGGGGGGGGGGGGGGGGGGGGGGGGGGGGGGGGGGGGGGGGGGGGGGGGGGGGGGGGGG